>CAKUSI010000188.1 GCA_934678955.1 uncultured Austwickia sp.
GACCATACGACACATTCGCCACCACCATCACCGCCGTCACCGGCCTCCACTTCTACACCACCTCAGAATAAGCCTCCTTGCAGATGCTTACCTGGATGGGTGCCGGAGCAATCGATCAGATATCCGGAAGTCTGGCGAGCGAAGACGCGTTGCAGACGCTCCAGGCCGCATTCGACGAGTGCCTGGCCATCATGAAGAACAACTTCTACAAAGAGGAATACCTGTGAACGCGCCAGCGATAGAGACGATTGATCTCACGAAGAGCTACGGCGCATTTCGCGGTATCAGCGATGTGAGCCTGACCGTCGACCCAAGGAGAGGTCTACGGATTCATCGGGCCCAACGGGGCGGGTAAGTCCACGACGATCCGCACACTGCTTGCTCTCATTCATCCCTCGTCCGGCGCCGTGAGGATCTTCGGTCGCGATTGCACGTCCGACGCTGCGGAGATCGCCAAGACCGTCGGGTACCTGCCGAGCGAGCCGAGTTACTACGACAACATGCGCGTCAAGAGTTCCTGAGCTACGCCGCGGCGCTCTACGGAGTCGACGCCAAGGCCCGTATCCGGGGGAGCTCTCCGACCGGCTGAACCTGGACACGAGCCGGAGGATCTCCGACCTGTCCCTCGGGAACAAGAAGAAGGTGGGAATCGTTGCCTGCCTCCTACACGATCCGAAGCTGCTGATCCTCGACGAGCCGACGAGCGGTCTCGACCCGCTCATGCAGCAGACCTTCTTCGACATCCTTCAGGAAGAGAACCAGAAGGGCGCAACAATATTCTTCTCTTCGCACGTCCTCAGTGAGGTCCGGAAGATCTGTGACAAAGTTGCCATCCTCAAGAAGGCAAGATCATCAGCGTCCAGCGGATCAGCGACCTCAGAAAAGACGGCTACAAGCGCGTACAGCTGTCAGCCACGTCGAATGTGCCCGTGGGCTACTTCGATATCCCCGGCGTCGCCAGCCTCGAGCAGGAACAGGCAACGGCCTCCTTCATGTTCAAGGGGAACATCGCCGAGATTCTGCACAAGATCGATGGGCTGGGTGTTAGCGACATCCTCATCGAAGAGCCGACTCTCGAAGAGATCTTCATGCACTATTACCAGGACGAGGCGTAGCGCGATGCCCATCTTCATGTACGAACTGCGGCAAGTCCGCGTCCTGGTGATCGCCTGGGCGGCCACCTGCGCCGCCCTGCTGTTCGCGATGTACCCAGGCTTTGTCGGTATCGTCATCGACCAGGACGGCGCACCGAAGACGAGCGTGCTGGAATCGGTCGACACGAACAGCTTCCTCCAAGCGGTCGAGGTGAGCGCAGCGTTCCTCTCGATGCCGATCGGCATGTACGGGCTCTTGACCGGGTGGTTCTTCGGGCTGGCGTTCGCCGTCGTCGCAACGCACCTCGGGCCGTCCATCCACACGAAGGAGTACCTGTTCAAGTCCGCTGACTTCCTCCTGACGAAACCGTTCAGTCGGTCGCAGGTGTTCACGTCGAAGCTCCTCGCCGCCATCACGTCCGTTCTCGTCATCGGAGCCGCGTGCTGGCTGGCCTCGCTCGCCGCCATGACGATCTTCGCTCCCGGATTCGACTTCACGCTGTTCCTGCTGCTGAGCTGGGCCCCATCCTGAACATGACGCTGTACCTGTCGGTAGGCATCTTCATCGGCACGCTCTGGCCCAGAATCCGCAAGCCCTCCTGGTGTCGGTCCTAACGATGTTCGTCACAGTCATGATCGGCACGCTGGCCCAAGTGCTCGATTCCGACCTCCTGATCTTCCTGTCGCCTCCCAAGTACTTCGGCGGTTCAATAGTCGCCGCGGCCGGTGGCTACGACATGGCGCTTTCTAGACCATTCCGCATCACCCGTTGCACCGCCCACCTCTGCGTAATCGCCGAGCTGCGGCCTCCGGAAGGGGACGATGTCGTGTCGTCGATCCGTCCCACGGTGGAGTGGTCTACGGCTGGTCCGGCGCCCGGACGTCGGAACATTTCTGGTGGCCCGGAGGGCTGAGTTGGGAGTGTCGTTCTCGGGCGGACGGTCGGGTGAAGCCACCCATGGCATGCCTCTTTCCGGCGCCAAACTCCACCCCGACACGACCGAATAGGCTCTCACCGGCCGGAGCGGACCTTCGACACACCCTTGTTGTCGGGATGGTCATCGGCCGGAAGTAGCCCGGCCTGGCGGTAGATCCGGCGCAGATAGTCGAGCATCTCCTCCTCGGTGATGTCGCCCGGCTGGAGAAGTCGGTAGAGCAATGCCCCGACGGTCATGTCCACGAGTGCGTCCGCGTCGGTGTCGGCGGGCAGGTGACCAGCTGCGATTGCTCGTTGCAGGACGGGATTGGCGACCTTGCGCCGGGGCACGATGTGGTTGTTCCAGTACGCGGTCATGATCGCCGGGTGGGTGATTCTGGAACCGAATGCCTGGGCGAGTAGCGCGCGGTACTCCGACGTCACTAGGACGCGCGCGGCCTGCGGCAGGGTCGCGTCGATCAGGGCTGTCATCCGCGTGTAGCTCATGGTGGGGTCGAGTTCACCCGCGTCCGTCTCGGCGTGGGTGCGGCCGGGCAGGCCCTCGGCGGACGACTCCACAGCGGCCGCGAGAAGCACCTCTCGCGATGACCATCGGCGATAGACCGTTACCTTGCTGACGCCGGCGCGGCGCGCAATCTCCTCAATGCTCGCGCCCGCGACGCCGCGTTCGACGAGTAGCTCACGCCCGGCGCGGAGGATCGCGGCGTCCGCCGCGGTGCTGCGAGGGCGTCCGGTCCGCGTCATCGGTCGTTCGCGAGCGCGGAAGCCACCCACTTGGCCATTCCGTCGGTGTCAGCGCCACGCCATGCCAAGTGGCCGTCGGGTCGGATCAGCCAGACCTCGTCGATGTCGTCCGTGCGGTGCATCGCGACGGTGCTGTCGTCAAGTGTCTTCGGTGTGCTTGCGATGCTGCCGCCGGCCGGGAGCAGGGCGACCCAGGTGCCGCCGAGATGGGCATGGAGCCGGGTCGTGACGCCGTCCGGACGGACGCAGGGAAGGTCGCCAACCCGGTCACCCGACCGGGGCGAGGGACCATGGCGTCGGCCGAGCGGTCCACGGCGGTAGGTGACCCAGAGCTGGGACGCCGCCCACGTCGCCTTGCGTTGCACCCACGGCAGACCCAGAAGCGGCGCAAGCAGACGATCGCGTGCGAACCTCCCGACCGGGTTGCGGGCTACGTCCAGCGCAGTCACCGCCGAGGTACTACGCAGCACGTCCTTGGCCAGCGGCCGTCGCTCCGCTTCGTACGTATCCAGAAGAGCGGCCCCGGCTTTCCGTCTGACCACGAGGGCGAGTTTCCAGGCGAGATTCTCGGCGTCACCAAGACCGGTGAGCATGCCCTGACCGCCGAACGGGGCGTGTGCGTGGGCGGCGTCACCGGCCAGGAAGACGCGTCCAGCGCGATAGCTGTCGGCCAGGCGCCGGTGGATCGTGAACTGCGAGACCCACTCGGGTTTGCCGATCTGCACCTGGCGACCGGTACGTTCGGGAAGGACGCAGTGGATCCGGCGCAGTACCTGGGCCTCCGACAGTCGTTTGCCGCCGGGGGCGTCGTCCGGGTCATACGCGAGGATTCGCCACAGGTCACCGGCCGGGTGCGGCATCGGCATGACGCCGAGCAGTCCCGAGGGGTGGATCCAGCCGGACGTGCCGGATCTGTCGAGATCCCAGTCCAGATGGACATCCGCCAACAGGAACCGTTCCGACAGCCGCACCCCCGGCGCGTTGATCCGGGCCTCCTTGCGAACCGTGCTGGAGGTTCCATCGCACCCCACCAGCCAGGCCACCTGCACGCGCTCGCCGCTGCTGAGTTCGGCGGTGACACCGCCCTCATCCTGATTCACCGACAGCAGACGCGTGCGCCACTGCGGCTCCACACCCAACTCGCGCAGCCGCCGCCGCAGCTCGCCCTCGACCCGCGCCTGCGAGATCACCATCGGCGGCGCCGCGGTCCGCAGCCCCGGATCGCCGAACCGTAGGCGCACCAGGGGCTGGTCGCCCAGATAGGTCGTCACCGACATCGCGCGTTGAGACTCCTCCGGCAAGGCTCCCAGTGCCCCGAGCCGATCCAGTACCTCCGAACCGCGAGCATGAAGGAAGTTCGCCCGCGATGACGTCGCAGGGCCAGTCGCCCGGTCGACGACCCTCACGGCCACCCCCGCCAAGCGCAGTCCGCAAGCCAGCGCCAGACCAGTCGGACCCGCACCGACCACCAGTACATCAGCCACGGCGCACTCCTTCGACTTAGTGAACGGCTACGTTTACATAGTAACGCAGACGGATCCGAGGACGACGCCGCGACCGGGTGGGCGATCTGTCGCCGGTCCTCTGCTGCCCAAACTGAACCATGAGTTAGACTACTGAACGTGGGTTCAGCAGATTTGACCGTCCGCGCACGCATACGCGACGCGGCGATCGAACTGTTCGGCAAGGACGGGTTCCATCGGGTCCGGATGCGTGATGTCGCGGAGCGGGCCGGCGTGAGCCCGGCGTTGGTGGTGCATCACTTCGGCTCGAAGGACGGGTTACGGCAAGCGTGCGATCAGAAGGTGACCGGCGAGCTGTTCGCCCTCAAGGACGACCTGGCGGGGGCGTCGGCCGGGACGGCGATCCGGGTCTGGCTGGACGACTTCGACCGGTTCCGACCCCAGCTGGAGTACATCGCGCGGATGCTTGCCGACGACTCCACCGCAGGTGATGAGCTGTTCGCGGCGTTCCTGGCCGAGACGAGGCAACTGCTGGACGAGCAGATCGAGGCCGGGACGATGCGGGATGTCGCCGAGCGCGACATCGTCGCCGTGCACCTGACCTTGACCGGACTCGCACCTTTGGTGATGCGGAGACATTTTGCAGCGGCAATGGGGGTTGAGGAGCTCTCCGTGGACCTGTACCGGCGGTCGACGCTGGCGCTGATGGACCTACAGACGTATGGGTTGTACACCGACGACCGATTCCTGGTGATGGCGGAAGAGGCCCTTGGCCGCCGCATCGGGCCCCGGTCGGACAAGGGCGAGGGAGATCCGAATCAGGATCCGGATCCGCCGGCACGACGCGCCGTCTGATCCCCATCCCTCGATTCGAAAGGAACCTCGCCATGACTGTGGCGATTCACACGCGTGCGCTGAACAAGCGCTACGGCTCGCACACCGCCGTGTACGGCCTCGACCTGGCCGTGCGGTCCGGTTCGGTGTTCGGGCTGATCGGCCCGAACGGGGCCGGCAAGACCACGACGTTGCGGATGCTGCTGGACATCATCCGCCCGACCTCCGGTGATCTCGCCGTCCTCGGCGAACTTCCCCGCGCCGGCGGCGCGGCGCTTCGCCGGCGCATCGGCTACATCCCGGGTGAGCTTCGCCTGGAAGGCCGCGTCAAGGGCGGCGCTCTGCTGCGGCACCTGGCTGAGACCAGCGGACCTGTTGCACCGGGGAGGATCGACTCGCTTGCCGAGCGGCTGGGGCTGGATCTGACCCGTCCGGTGCGCACCCTGTCGAAGGGCAACAAGCAGAAGCTCGGCCTGGTGCAGGCGTTCATGCATCGCCCGGAGCTGCTGGTGCTCGACGAGCCGACGAGTGGCTTGGACCCGCTCGTGCAACGAGAGTTCCTCGCGATGGTCCGTGAGGCCCGCGACGCGGGCCAAACCGTGCTGTTGAGTTCCCATGTGCTCAGCGAGATCCAGCAGGCCGCCGATGACGTCGCCGTGCTCGCGCAAGGACGCATCGCGGCAGAAGGGCCGGTGTCATCGCTGCGGATCGCGAGCGTGCGTCGTATCCGCGCCACTCTTGCCGGCATAGCATCGGAGTCCGTCCGCGCCGCACTGGGCGCGGTGCCTGGCGTGGAGGACGTCGACGTGGCGGCGGCCGGTGACCTCGTCCGGGTGTCTGCGACGGCGCGCGGCGAGATCGACGCGGTGATCCGTGCAATCGCGTCGGGCACGATCCGCGACCTGACCGTTGAGGAGCCCGACCTGGAAGAGTCGGTGCTCGATCTGTACGCCCGGCCGGAAGTGGCATCATGACCGCCGCGGCGCACGCGGCGGCACCGGTCCGTCGCACGGTCGTTCCGGTGCTGCGCCGCTGGCTGGTCGAGGGGTGGCGTGGACTGCTCGGCTGGTCGCTCGGCATCGGCGCGGTCGTGCTCGTCTACCTGCCACTGTTCCCCGCGATGAACTCTCCCGAGCTGGCAGGTCTGCTGGACTCGCTGCCACCCGAGTTGGTGCGCACCCTGGGTTACGAGAACATCACCTCCGGTGCCGGGTATGTGCAGGCGACGTTCTTCGGGTTGATCGGGTTCGTGCTGGTCACGATCGCCGGCATCTCCTGGGGTGCGGCGTTCATCGGCGGGGCGGAGGAGTCGGGACGGCTCGAGCTCACCCTCGCGCACGGCATCGGCCGAGTGCAGTACGCGCTGGAGAGCGCGGCCGCACTGGTCGTGAACCTGCTGGCGCTGGGCGCGGTCGGCTGGCTGCTCGTGTGGTTCCTCAACGGTCCGGCGGAGCTGGAACTCGATCCTGGGAACCTCCTCGCCGTCACCAAGGCGTGGGTGGGGCTTGGCCTTCTCTCCGCCACGGCGGCGTTCGCCGCCGGGGCGATCACGGGCCGGCGCTCATGGGGTGTCGGGGCGGGAGCGGGTCTTGCCGTCGCCGGGTACGTTCTGCAGGCCGTCGCCAACAACAGCGAGGACCTCGATGGGCTGCGGGCGTTCTCCCCGTTCGAGTGGGCCTACGGAGAGGCACCCCTTACGAACGGGTTCGCGTGGGCAGGGCTCGCTCTACTGTGGGGCGGCTCCGCGGTCTTCATCGCGATCGCGACAGTCGCACTGGCCCGCCGCGACGTGACCGGGTAACCGGAAGGGGACTGGTGAAGATGGGGCCACGATGGCCGTGTAGTAGGCGACGCTCGGTAGCGCCACGATGCCGCCGGCCGGGATGAGGTCGACGAATCGAGCCCACAGCGACGACTCGGATCCCCAACGGTTCCTCGAAAGCCTGTTCCGCACCAGGCATGCACTGCTCACGGTGAG
>CAKUSI010000189.1 GCA_934678955.1 uncultured Austwickia sp.
CGCGCGTGGGCGGGGCCGTCCATCCCGATCATGGACTCGGGGCCGATCGGATCGACGAGACCCGGCCGGGATGGAAGCCCGAACAGCCAGCGCTGCACGACGTTGCCGGCACCCCGCGCATGCCCGCGGTCACCGGAACCCGCCCGGATCGCGGGGTGCCGCAGGATCCCGTTGCAGACGGCGTGGTGCGTGGTGACCAGGCCGAACTGCGTGCCGGTGAGCAACCCGCGTTCCCGCAGCCAGTCGTACGTGGGGTAGGGGTCCTCGTACATGTGGGGATCTAGCACCCGGCCCGTGAAGTCGCCGCGCAGCCGGGCGCCGGCCAGCACACCCGAACGGACGACGTCGCGCACTCCCCCGGAGATCGCCTGGACGACGGACATGAGGGCTCCCCTCGCAGGTCTGCGTTCTGATCGCGATTCTACGTCTGTAGAAACCTCCCGCCAAGGGTTGGTTTCGAAGCAGTCGCGAAGCACCACGCCCGCGATGCGTTACTGCTGAGCCACCATCCGAGATTGGCCTCGCATAAGGCGGCAAACGAAGCTAGCTGACAACGAAAAACCGCACCTGCTACACGATCTCGACGTCGACTCCCAGTGCACGGGCGGCGCGGCCCGCCCGTTGGTCGGCCGTAACCCACGTCACCTCGAGGCGCTTCGCGAGGGCCGCGTACCAGGCGTCGGTCAACGACATGGATTCGCGCCACTGCCATGCGGCTTCGATGTCTGCCGGATCGAAGACGCGCGTGAACGGTGCCGCGAGATGTCTGCGTACGGCCTTCTCGGCGTCGACCTGGTCGATGAGGGACCGCTGGTTCAACGCACGGATCGATCCGACGACTTCCGCGTCGAAGTGCGGTGGCACCGTGACGCCGTCGCGAAGGTGCTCATCGGCATCCAGTCCAGCCGTGAGGACGTCGACCCAGGCCGACGCGTCGAGAACGATCACACTGTGCCCATCTCGCGGCGGACGTCATGCAGGGCCGTCGCGGTGTCATCGCGGCTCACCCTGGGGTTGTCCTGACGGATCTCGGCCAGGAGCGCACTCATACGCTCCGCGGAGCTGGCAGCCTCCAGATCCGCTGAAATCAGGTCCTTGATGTACGTCGACAGACTGCGGTGGGTGGCACTCGCGCGCTCCTTCGCGGCACGCGCCAGTCCCTCATCCACCGACCTGATCTGGATCGTCGTCGCCATGAATCGATGGTAGACCCAAATTGCATGCATCAGCATGCAATAAGGGTCTAGCTGGACCTTCCGCTGGAACAGTCCTGTCTTCGCGGCTCACGGCCGAAGACGTCGTCCGGTGCGATGGGCGTAGTGATCCAGCGCTTCGAGGACTTCGGGCGCCCGCCAGGTGCGGTTGCGGGTCTTGTGGTCGGTGTGGCCGACGAGGATGCCCCGGTCCACGAGCGTGTCGATGTGGCGATGCTCGTTACGAAGCATACCGAGGATGTCCCGCGCGAGTCGCGCATCGACGACGGGGTGACGAAGGAGCCCATCGGCCAGACGGCGTGCAGCGGAATCCGATCGGAGCCCGGCCATCGCGACGTCCCATCGCTCGCGGATCCGACGGAGGTCCGCTACCAGATCTCGCCCGTTGGCCACGCCGATCAGGGCGGCTCTGGCCATGACCCTGACGATGGCGTCAGGGTCACCGTCGCGGTAGCTGGTGAGCGCCTGGAAGTACCCCGCGGTGTCGGTCAGAAGTCCTGCGCTGATGGGGACGGAGACGTGCCTGGTCACCCCCCTGGCGCGAAGGGCTGAGTGTATGAGGGCCCGGCCCGTACGCCCGTTGCCGTCGACGAACGGATGGATGGTCTCGAACTGGGCATGCAGAAGCGCTACCTGTGGCACGACAGGGACGTCGTCTCGCCCCGCGAACCGAATGAGGTCGGTCATCGCCTCAGGCACGCGCTGGGCGATCGGTGGCACGAAGTCGGCGTCGTGCGGGGAGCTGGCTCCGAAGGCGGCCCTGCCACCGATCCCCACTTACCCGGGCTTGCGGGCGCCCATGTCACCGTGACACGCGTCGATAACCTCGATGGGGCATCGCGGGTCGGTTGCGCGAGACAGGCGCCGGTCCCCTGTCACCAGAGTCGTCTCCAGGATCTCGGCAAGGGCGACGTAGGCCGCGTCATACGGGGTGAGGTTCTCCCGCAACTCCCAGCATCGCGGGAGGAGCGCCGGATGCCCGGCACGTCCGATCGGAAGGGAGGCCAGATCGTCGACCGCAGCCTGGGCGCGAGGGGCGTCCACCCGCCCGGCCCGAACCAGGCCCCGGAGCACCGACAGCACCTCCAGGTCGATCAGAGCGGGAGCGGCGAGCCGCTCACCCTTCAGCCGGGCGCGGCAGTGCTCGCCGTCGTTGCCGTCGTCTGCGAGGGCGACAGCGATGACACTGGCGTCAACGACGATCACGGTCTTCGCGAATCAGGGTCGCGGCCTGCTCCAATGTCACAGATCCGCCCGAGCGCGACCCGGCACGTTCCAGAATCTCCTCCAACGTCGGGCGGGACGCCTCTTCGATGAGGCGGGACCGCAGATACTCCTGCAGCGATTGGTGTGCGGCGGCCGCCCGCGCACGGAGGACGGCGTGGGTGGCAGCTGGGACGTCCTTGATCTGCACGCTGGGCATGGCGCCATTATGGCGCCATGAGGGAGTAGGCGGCAAAGGTTCAACAACGCTGGCCGAGCGCGTCCTTGACGGCACGCCACTTCATCGTTCCCTGCTCGTTCAACACAGCAAGCGACGGGCGCATGCAGTCCTGGAAGCCCGGAATCGTCACGATGCCTTCCCTTCCGAGGCCGCTCCGAGCAGGCGAGATGGCCTTCCGTTCCACGTCACGGCCAGGACGTCGCGGGCACGGGTGGCGGCAACGTAGAGAAGTGCCCTTTCGCGCAGCATGGCGTCGGCCTTGTCCTGCTCGCTGGTGTCGTAGTCCTTCAAGGAGCGCGGGATGGCACCCTCGGCCACACCGAAAAGCAGGACGTGGGTGAACTCCAAGCCCTTCGCCCGGTGCATGGTCATGACCAGCGGCTTGCCGGGGCGGACCGCCTCCCGGTCGACGCTGCGCACCTCGACACCGCGCTCGGCGAGACCGCTGACGACGCTCTCACGGCGATACCGGTCACGCACCAACAGCGCAATACCTTCGGGCGCGGGTGCCCGACCCTCCCCGCGATTGGCCTGCGGTGTCAACGACTCGTCGGGCAGCCACGACGAGATGACGCGGACCGCCGCGTCGAGCTCGTCATTCATCGTCGCCGCCGGTGCGAGCTGCGGCTCGGGGCCTGTGCGGGCGGACTGGTACGGGTGTTCCTCGGCCTCTCCCTCCAGGTCGGTCCAGTCCCCGCCCGCGAGCACCTTGATCGCCCAGTTGAGGTTTTGCTTCGTCGTGCGGTAGTTGAGCGTGAGCCTCCGCGACCGTCCGCCCCGGACGTTGATGCCGCAATGGGACAGGACGACCTTCTGCCCGTAGATCCGCTGGTGGGAGTCCTCACAGATGAAGAGGTCGTTGGGACCCTCGGCAACCAGGGCACGCAGCAACTGAAGCCGCGACGGCGCGAGGTCCTGCGCCTCATCGACGATCACATGGTCAAAGAGTCGCTCACCTGATAGATCGAGCCAGGCTGCCGCAATCGCGGCCTTCTCGAAGTAGTCGGTCGAATCGTGCATGCGGGCTTTTGCGCGATAGGCCTCGATGACCTTCCAGATCGCAGCCCGCTTGGCGCGGTCCAGCGCGACGCCGCGACCCGCTCGTCGCACGCGCACGTACGACTGAGCCGTCGTGATGCGGTTCGGGAGAACGACCTGGGTGTACTCCGCCTCCAGGAACGCCTGAGTCGCCAAAGCGGGGGGCAACTCGCCCTCGACGTCGTCGATGACCTCCTGCCACAGCGTCTCCGGGCTCGCCTTGAGCACGCCCGTTCGGGGAACTCCCAGCACCTGACCCACGGCCTCGGCGATGTCGTCCCCCGCCCGCTGCACCACGGCCCACGCCACCTGGTCGATCCCCTTGACGTAGATCCCTGGCTCGTCGAGGCGCGTCTGCAGCTGGATCGAGTCGTCGAGTTTCCGCACGCCGGAGGCGAGGTCGTCGGCGAGGTTGCGCGTGTACGTGGTCAACAGAATCCGCGCGTCCGGATACGTGGAGGCGAGGTGGCGGGCGCGGTGGATGGCGACCACGGTCTTGCCGGTTCCCGCTCCCCCGGACAGCCGGAACGTCCCCTTCCGGCCCTGCTCCACGTACGAGCGCTGCTCGGGGTGGAGAAACAAGCGCCAGGCCCCGAGGTCGCCGGCCTCGATGATGCGGCGCAGTTCGTCGTTGTCCTCGATCCAGTGGAAGGAGGTCTGAGCGGCCGGGTGCTCGAGGCTCTTGAGAAGGCGGGTGTCCTCGTCGTCCTCAGCCGCCGCCGGAACCGACTGGTCAAGACGGAAGGCCTTGCGGACGTCTTCGACCGACGTTCCTGTCGCGAGCGCGAGGAGGGCGTCGATCTGCCACTCCACGCGAGCGCTGCCGAGCACATCGACGAGCGCGTTCTCCGTCGGCGCGGCGAGCGCCGCGGAGGCCACCTCCGCGTCAATGCCCAACTCGTCGTGGAGCACAGTGACGCTGAGACCGTCAGGCCACCGAGGTGGCTGCAAAGACGCGGGGACTCCAGCCGTTTCCTCATCGGTCGCCGGTGCAGGCGCGGCTGCCCTCTCCGGCGCCACGGTCTCCGCGGGTTCGAGCGTCCCCGGGGAAGGCGCGGTCGACAAGGCAGCAGAGAGCGGGACTACCCGTGTCTCCCGTCGGACCTGAGACTGGACCTCGTCGAGGACCCGATCGACCTCCGGCACCCCGTTGATGGGGTTCATGGACAGCTTGACTTGCTCCGCGATCGAGTTCGCCTTGTCGTGCGGCCACACGCCGTGGATGACATACACGGGCTCGCGCCCGGCAGCAATCTTGAACATGACGCAGCGGAAGTTGTCGTCGACCCGGCCCGTTCGTACGCGCGGGTCCACGCTGCCGACGATCGGCTCGATGTGCAGACCGGGTAGCTCGTCGCTCTCTTGCAGCTTCTCCAGGAAGGCGTACGCCTTCTTCTTCATCGAAGGATCGAGGCCATCCTTGACCTTGCTCCAGATCAGCGTGGGCATAGGCTGCTTTCGGACGAGTTGGTTGGGTTGATCGATGTGCCGCTGTCGACTCCGGTCCAGTCGACACGTCGCTTCAGCGCGTGCCCCCAGGCGAAGTCACCGGTCTGACGTTGTGCCCGGCCCAGAACGATGCTGGGCGCAACGCCGAGTTCCGAGGCGAGCCGCGAGATGGCCACGGTGTCGCGTCGCCGGGGCAGACGAGAGACGTGGCCGGGGGGCACCAACACATCAGCGGCGAAGGCGTTCGCCTCGTCTTCTTCGGCGCCCTGATCGCCGGATACGTACAGTTCCTTCTCCCCGTGCAGAAGAACGTGGCCCAGCTCATGGAAGAGGGTGAACCAGATTTGATCGTCCGTCTTCATAAGGCACGAGAGCTGGATGAGCGGCCTCTTGTTCAGCCACCGTGTCACGCCATGAATTCCCAGCCCAGGGATTGCGGGATGGATGCTGACGACGACGCCCACGCGGTGGAGCGCAGCGATAGCCTGTGCGATTCCGGCGTCGGGGGCTAGCAACGTGAGGGTGCGCAGTTCCGGAACGAGGCGTTCGAGCCCTTGACGATCGAAGGCGGGGAACTCGCGGAAAGACTCCTGCGACCGCTCCGCCAAGCGAAGCCAGACAGCGAGAGCCGCCGCATGATCTCGCTTCACGGCGCGACGGCGGTAGGCGACGCTGCCGCTCCGCCACGTGTCGTCAAAGGCTTGCAGACTCGCGACGCCGAGGAAAGTGAGTAGCTCTTGCACAGTTCGCGCGCGGTCGCGAGCAGGCGCGGAAATGAGCCCCTGTCGCCGCAGGTACGCCAAGGGGAAGTCCTTGGCCCGCGCGTACTGAACTTCCAGGTCATGGGCCCCGCGAGCTCGAGCGAGGTCGTTACGGTACCCCACCTCGTGGAGGTTCCAGATGCGCGCGGGCACGCCCGTCACGCGTTCCAGAGCGAGGGCCAGCTCTTGAGAGAGCGTGGCCTCTCCGCCGAGCAACTCGCTGACGTGCTTGCGACTGACACCGAGACGACGCGACATCTCGGCCGCGTTGATGCCCTCGTCATGCATCCACTCAGTGATGTACTCCCCGGTGGGGACGATGTAGTCCGGTGCAGCGGTCATGTCGCCTTCTCCCTCCTGGGGGCGTTGCGGCGGTTAGTGATATCGACGATCTCGACGACGAGAACGGTGACGCTCTCGATGCCGTCGGGTTGGACGATGAGGCGCCAGTTGGCCGAGAGGCGGGCCGACCACTGCCCGGCCCGGTCTGCCGCCAGTTCCTCCCAGCGACCGGTGACGTGGTAGAGGTCCGTGATCCGCTCGACGCGGATGAGTTCGGTGATGCGGAGCTTGAGGGCCTTAGCGACCTGTGCCCCGAGCTCGCGCTGCATCCGTCGCGAGTCGGTGCAGACTCTCTCCAGTGCACGACTAGAGTACCTCAGTTCCACGATCAGATGTTACCTGACAGGTAACACAGGAGGCTCGTGCGTCGTCGTGGCGTGATCGGGCGACGCGCCAACTCATGGGTAATCCCCCTGAGCGTTCAAGGCCTCGATGACCGTCTGGACCAGATCTGAGGCTGCGCCGATCACCGGGCGCACCACCCATCCGGCAGCACGCAGCTCGTCGACCTCCTCCGCCGGCATCTCGGCGTACACGACGGCGACCTTGCGGTTGGTCCAGGCGAGTTCGGCGGTCGAGCCCGTCTCGAGTTCCGCCCCGCCCTCGGCGGGCGGCACTCCCGACTCGGCGAGAAGCCGGGCGACCTCGACCACGAGCGGGTCGGCGTAGGCAAGGTCCACGCCCGCCCATCCGCCAGGCAGCTCCGGCGGGGTACCCCTCGCGACCGTGGAGGGC
>CAKUSI010000190.1 GCA_934678955.1 uncultured Austwickia sp.
CCACGCTCCGGATTGACGAAGCGAGCATTGCCGCAACCAGCGGCGGCTGGCTTGTTGTCCGACGACGCGGGCGCCTCGTCTCGCATCGAGCAGTTCGCCCAGGGCGACCAGCGCTGGCTCGTCGCGGTGCGCATGGTCTCCGAGGGCGTCGACGTCCCGCGGCTGTCGGTCGGTGTGTACGCGACGAGCGCGGCGACGCCCCTGTACTTCGCGCAGGCGATCGGCCGCTTCGTCCGGGCGCGGCGGCGCGGCGAGACGGCCTCCGTCTTCCTGCCGTCCGTGCCGCAGCTGCTCGCGCTCGCCTCGGAGCTCGAGCGCGAGCGCGACCACGCGATCGACGCGCCCGGTGACGACGATGGGCTGCTCGACGACGGCCTCCTCGCCTCGGCCGAGCGGGAGGAGCAGGCCTCGGACGGGCTCCTCGAGGAGTTCGAATGGCAGGCCCTCGAGTCGAGCGCCGAGTTCGGCCACGTGCTGTACGAGGGCGACGAGTACGGCTTCTCAGCGTTCACCGGCGGCGAGGACGAGCTCGACTTCCTCTCGATCCCGGGGCTGCTGAGCCCCGAGGAGCTCCGCGACGCGCTGCGGCACCGGCAGGCGCGGCAGTCCCGCCGGATCGACGCCCGGCCGTCGCAGTCGCACCCGCCGGCCCCGCAGGCGATGCACCGCACGCTCGCGGAGCAGCGGAGCCTGCTGCATTCCCTCGTCGGCATGCAGGCGAAGCTCACGGGCAAACCCCACGGCTGGATCCACGCCGAGCTGCGTCGCGAGTGCGGCGGCCCCGAGGTCGCCCGCGCGACGGTGCAGGAGCTGCAGAAGCGCATCGACCGGCTGCGCAGCGTGCTGCGGGCCTGAGCCTCGCTACCGGGCCGCGATCGCCGCGTCAATCCCGTGCGAGCGCCGGCCGCGCGCACTACCGTGGGCGGCGCAGCGGACACAGGAGATCGCACATGGTCGAAGGGTCCGAGGAGGCCGCCGCGCTCGCGCGCGAGGTCAGCACGGCCGCGAGGGCGGCCGGGCGCCGTCTCGCCGTCGCGGAGTCCCTCACGGGCGGGGCGCTCAGCACGGCCCTCGCGAGCGCGCCGCATGCCGGGGAGTGGTACGCGGGCGGCGTCATCGCCTATCAGGTCGCGACGAAGCAGCGCGTCCTCGGCGTCACCACCGACGCGGTCGTCACCGACAGGTGCGCGATCGAGATGGCCCGCGGCGTGCGGGAGGTGCTCGCCGCCGACGTGTTCGAGCATCGCTTCGACGGCGAGCCCGATGCGGTCGTCAGGGCCGCGATCCGCGCGACGATCGCGCACCTCCGCGACGCGCTCCGTCGCTGAGCGGGCGACCCGCGCATTCCTCCCGAATGCGCGACGGGCCGTCACCGGCGAGGGGACGGCCCGTCGGGGGGATCCGTGGCTCACACCCCGTAGTAGAGCTCGGCTTGAGGATCTGAGAACCGGAGGGTGTTCCACAGGATCATACTCCCCTGCAAATACAGGGAAGTGCGATGTTGAGCATGGAGTTGGTCGCTACTGCGGCGGTCCGAGAACCCGTCCGTTTACTCGATTCTTGGCCGTCCTACGGGGTTCGCTGGAGGTCTGCGGGTGGTGCCGCCTACCTCATTGGTATGAGCGACGACCGCCCCCGCCTCTGGACTCCGCAGGAGCTTGCGGAGTACACGGGCATCCCGATCAGGACGCTCGCTGACTGGCGCACAGAGCGTGCGCGCAGCCGAGGTCTCGGGTTGCCGTTCGTCGCACTCTCGTCGCACAACGTTCGCTACCGCGATGAGGATGTCGAGGCGTTCATCGCTGGGCGGATCGTGGCCCCGACGGATAGGGCGGGCGACTGATGGCGCGGCCGAAGCGCGCACTCGGCGAACTCGGCAAGGTGACCTACACGGTCGAGCCGAGCGGACTGGTCATCGCGCGAGCGCGGGTCTATGACGGCCAGGGGCAGGAGCGTCGTCCCAGCGGCAGCGGAGCGACCGAGGCTGAGGCGCTGACGGCGTTGCAGGAAGCTGCTGATGTCGCTGTCGGTCGAGTGCTGGCGCGACGAGCACAGGTCATGACTGTCGCTGAGCTGGCGAAGGCGTGGCTGAAGACGGCGTATCACGACGATGATCCGCGGGTGCTGCGCCAGCGCCGCGAGCAGACCGTCGATGGCTACGCATCGGTTGTTCGCGCGCATGTCGTCCCGCGCGCCGGTGCCATCCCCATTGCCGACATCACCGCCGACCGTGCTGATGGGCTGCTCATGGACGTAGCACGGGAGAAGTCGGTAACGACCGCGAACAAGGTTCGGAACGTGATGTCGCTCATGTTCGACTGGGCGATCCAGCAGGGGCACTTCTCGGCTGCCGGGTCGATCCAGAACACACGGTACGGAGCGGTCGTCATGGCGAACCCGATCCGTGCGACCAGGCGAGCGGACGAGCCGGACACGGTGTACTTCGAACTCGACGCGGTGCAGGTCAAGTACATCCTCCACCTCATCCGCGAGGTGTGGCCCGAGCGGCACCGGAAGCGGTATCCGGTGGGCCGACGGCCCAACTACAAGCTGCTCGCCGACTACATCCTCATCACGCTCGGCACCTCCGAGAGGACGGCAGAACCGATTGCGATCCGGTTCCAGGACGTGCGGTTCGAGGCGGTGGAACAACCGGATGGAAGCCTCACGATGGAGGCGCTCGTCTGGGTCGGCGGGACGATGGTTCGCACCAAGTCCCGCGGCCTGTTTCGCCAGGACTCGCCCAAAGCGGAGCGGCAGAAGCGTTGGGTTCGCGTGCCGAAGTTCGCAGCGAAGGTACTGAGCGAACTCGTGGCGAGCCACGTTCCCGACCCCGAACGGAATCCAGACGACGTGCTGTTCACGACCGAGCGCGGCCGTCCGCGCGACCCCAGCGCCGTCGGCGAGTTGCTCCGGATGTTCCGCCGCGAGTTCGAGCCGGAACTGCTGGCTATCGGGGTCGACGCCGAGCATCTCACCTTCCGCAGTCTCCGCAAGGCGGTCGCGGCCGCGGTATCGGACACGGCTGGCGTCGAGGTCGCACGCGACCTGCTCGGGCACAGCAGTACCGACATCACGGAAGGGCACTACGCGAAGCGTCCCGACCTCATCGTCGAGGTCGCGGCTGACGCGCTCGACGAGGCGTTCGCGGGCATCGACGCATGAACTGTAAGGCTCAAGAAGGGGATGCCGTATGAACACTTGTATTGTCCAGAGTGTGCAGATGGAGGTAGGATGGGGTCATGACCATGACGAGCTTGACGATCAACCCGGAGGATGTGCGCTCCAGCGCCGGGGCGCGCCCGGCTTGGCTGGAGCAGGTCGCCGCGTATGTGCAGCAGGCGGCAGCCGACGGGGAGACGGTGACGCTGACGGCGAAACGCCGCATGATGACCCCCGAACAGGTCGCCGACGCGATGGGCGTGTCTCGTCCCACCATCTCGCGGAAGATCAAGGCGGGGGAGATTCGCGCGGTCAAGGTCGGCAATCGCAATCGCATCCCCTACGAGGAGTTCGCGCGGTACTGGCGCAAGACGATGGGCGACCTCGTGGAGCTGACGCGCGATGAACTCCGCGACGACCTCTTCGGCGATCAGTGAGCTGACGCGCGTTCTCCTGGACGCGAACATCATCGCTAAGCCCGTCACTCGGACTCTGCTGGTCGTCGGCGGGGTGCCGAGCGGCTTCCGCGCCTTCTGGAGCCGGGCTGCCGAGCGGGAGGCCCAGGTGCACATGCGCCCGAGGGCGTTGCCGCCGTCGAGTGTCCGGGAGCGATTCGACGTCTTGCTCGGGCCGACCGGCACGGGTGCGGAACATTTCGGAGGCACGAAGGGCGCGGATCGGCAGATCCTTGCCGATGCTGCGGCCGCGGGCGCACGCTTCCTGGTCACCGAGGATGTGGACGACTACGGGCTGGACGATCTTGCTAGCGTCGGCATCTCGGCGGCGAACCCCGATCTGTTCCTCGCCGCGCGGCTCACCCGCGATGCCTATTCGACGGTGATCGACCTGTTCGTCGAGCGTCAGCTCAACCCGCCGACCACGCCCGCGCAATTCCACGCCGCCATCGCCAAGAACCACCCGCGCCTGTTCGCCGCACACGCGGACCTCTACGAGGTCGAACCCGAACACGGCATCCACGGCGAACCGGAGGTGATCTTTCGCGGCGCGCGCTGCCTGCGCTGCGAGCAGATCATCGCCGACCCCGCCACGATCGTCGACGGGCTCGGCCCGGAGTGCCGCTGAGCTACAGCCGCTGGGCGTTGCCCGGCGGCGCGGCCGGAGGCGTCACGGGGACGAACGGGGTCGCGGGCTCACGACCCGCACCCTCCCGCGACCCGAGGTTCGGTTCGTAGGCGCGCACTGCTTCGATGGTCAGCTCGACGCGCTCGGACTCTGGCGCGGCGGGCTCGGGTGCCGGTTCGTCCTGCATCGCGGCGAGCTGGGACTCGACGCGGGCGAGGTCTTCCTCGGCGTCGGCGAGGGTCTGTGCGTGGCGGAAGGGCTGGCCGAGGCGCTGCTGGGTATCGGTGACGGTCTGCTCGGCTTCTTCCAGGTCTTCGCGGGCCTGGTCGAGGAGGGAGGGGATGCCGCTGACACGGTTCTCGATGCGCTGCACGAGCCCGAGCCCGGCCTCCAGGAACGACTCCTTCGACATCGTGAATCCCGAGCGGGGCACCTCGGGCAGGGAGAGGGTCACATCGAGAGCGGCGAGCCCGGAGCGGGCCTCGACGTGGATGTCGAAGCCTGAGATGCGGCCGATGATCCCGAAGTCCTTGTGCCCGTACCGAGGCAGCCACTTCAGGCCGGAGTCGCTCATCCATGCGGCGAGGGCGTGGGCGGCTTCGGAGCGGGAGTCGTAGTCGCGCGCGCCGAGCGTGATGCGGAACCTGTCGCCGCTCGTGTCGATCATCCGCGGGGCAGCGGCTTCCAGCCCGCGAATGTCCGCGGCGGCGCGCTCGGCGGCTGACCGGGCGCGGTTTCCGGTGTGGACGAGCATGTCCTCGTTGCGCTCGTGCGCGCGCTGGAGGCGGCGGAGCCGGTTCACCTCGTTGAGGATGACGGAGTGCTCCAGCAGGAGCGGATTGCCGGAGGCGATTGCCTTGGCCTCTGCTGCGGACAACGCGGAGGTGTCGATCTCCTCGATCTCTCGGGCGTTGATCTTGCCGCGCAGGAGCTGCGCGAACGACGCGGCCTTCCGCTCGACGGTCTGCCACATGTAGGAGTCGAAGGAACGCTCGGTGACGTAGCGGACGATCGCCACTTCCTCGTTCTGGTTGCCCTGCCGCATGATGCGACCGTCGCGCTGCGCGATGTCGGAGGGCCGCCACGGGCAGTCCAGATGGTGCAGCGCGATGGCGCGGGCCTGGACGTTCGTGCCGACACCCATCTTCTCCGTCGATCCGAGGAGCACGGCGACGTGGCCGGCACGGGCTGCGGCGAACAGGCGGGCCTTCTCCACGTCGGTCTTCGCCTCGTGCATGTATCTGACCTGCTCGGCGGGGATGCCGCGCTGCACGAGCTGCTGCCGCAGCTCGTCGTAGGCGTTCCACCTGTCCTGGTTCGGGGTGCCGATATCGGAGAACACGAGCTGGAGCGACCCGCGCACCGTGGAGGGTTGCCCGGTCACCGTGTCGAGGTACTCGTTGTCGCGGGTGCGCTCCCAGATGCGGTGGATCGCGTCGGCGGCGACGTCGACCTTGCTCGGCCCGGACGGGTCGCGGGAGATGACCATGCGGATGTCGAGCGCGGCCTTGCGTCCGTCGGTGGCGATCAGGAGCATGTTGTCTTCGTCGGGCCGCACCTGGCGGGTGGCGACTGAATCGCCCCGGGTTTAGTGGAGGGTGAGTTCTCCAACCAGCGGGCGCTGCTCGGAGTCGTTTTGAGCGTAGTAGGCGTCTTCGACTTCGATCGGCGTCCGGTAGCCGATGGAGGAGTGGAGCCGGTGCTCGTTGAACCAGTGGACCCAGCTCAGGGTCGCGAGCTCGAGCTCGTCGACGGTCTTGAAGGGGCCGTCGATCTTGACGCACTCGGTCTTGTAAAGCCCGACGACGGACTCGGCCATCGCATTGTCATAGCTGTCACCGACCGAGCCGATCGACGCGATCGCACCGACCTCGGCGAGGCGCTCTGAGTAGCGCAGCGCGGTGTATTGCCGGCCTGCGTCCGAATGATGGGTCACCCCGGTCACGTCCTGGCCGGCGCGGCCACGCACCCACAGTGCCATCTCGAGCGCGTCCAGCGGCAGCTGGGTCGGCATCCGGTCCGCGGTGCGCCAGCCGACGATTCGCCGCGAGTAGACGTCGGTGACGAACGCAGTGAACCCGAACCCGGACCAGGTGGCCACATAGGTGAAGTCCACTACCCACAGTTCGTTCGGCCGGGACGCGGCGAAGCGCCGGCTGACGTGGTCCGGTGGCCGCGTCGAGGTCGCCTCCGGCCGAGTCGTGACGAACTGCTTGCCGCGACGGATCCCGCGCAGCCCCAGCTGACGCATGAGCCGCTCGACGGTGCATCGAGCGACCTGGATACCCTGCGCGGCGCAGCAGGTGCCACATCTTCCGATACCCGGCGATCCCGCGGCCGAGGTCCCGGTCCCAGAACACCCGCTCGATCTCGACGATCAGCTCCGCGTCACGCAGCGTCCGCGCCGAGGCGGGTCGGGACTTGAACGCGTAGTAGCCGGACGGGGCGATCTTGACGCCGTGCTCGGTCAGCACGCGGCAGATCGGCTCGACCCCGAACCGGTCACGGTGGTCGTCGATGAACGCCTCTACCAGGGCAGTCGCGGGTCGAGCTCCCGCGCGAAGAACGAGGACGCCGCCAGCAGGATCTCGTTCGCGCGCTTCAGCTCGCGCACCTCAGCCTCAAGATCTTTGATCCGCTTCGCGTCCCCGGTCGTCACTCCGGGCCGCTCGCCACGGTCGACCGCGGCCTGCTTGCACCACCCATACAGCGTGTCCT
>CAKUSI010000191.1 GCA_934678955.1 uncultured Austwickia sp.
CACCGTCGGTGGCCCGGCTGCGCGACTTCTCCGACCATGACGCGGCAGCGACCGTCCCCACCCTTTTCCTCCCACCCCAGGCGGGCCACGATTCGTGCATCGTCGATTTCGCGACCGACCAGAGTCAGGTCCGCACCGCGCTGGACGCCGGCCACACCCGCGTCTACTCACTCGATTGGATCGGCGCGACGCCGGAGACCAAGCACAGTTCGATCACCACGTATGTTTCCGTCATCGCCGAAGCCGTCCAGCAGCTCGGTGGGCGGGTCAACCTGGTCGGCGACGCCCAGGGCGGTTGGCTCGCGACGATCTTCGCGGCCCTCCACCCGAGGGCTGTCAACACCCTCGCGGTGGCGGGCGCGCCGATCGACTTCCACGCAGGCGAACCGCTGATCCACGGGTGGCTGCGCAGCCTGACGCCGGGCTACAACCTCGGCTTCTATCGCAACGTCGTCGCGGCCAACGGCGGCGTGCTACCCGGCGATTTCCTGCTCGCGGGTTTCATGGGCATGCAGCCGCACAATGAGTTGGACCGTCAGTTGCAATTGCTCGCCCACGTCAACGACCATGCGCACGTCGACAGGTACCGGACGTTCGAGAGCTGGTTCCAATGGACGCAGAGCATCCCGGGCGACTTCTACCTGTGGAGCATCGAGCACCTCTTCCAGAAGAACCAACTGGTCAAGGGCGAGTTGGTCGTCGGTGGTCGCGCCGTGGACCTGGCGGAGATCAGCGCCCCGCTCTACGTGATCGCAGGTTCCGAGGACCACATCACGCCGCCCGATCAGATCTGGGCCTTGGCTGAACTCGTGTCCACGCCGGAGGACAGCATCTCCCAGCGCGTGGTGTCAGGCGGCCACCTCGGCCTGTTCATGGGTCACGAGGCACTGCGCGAGCACTGGCTGCCGGTTTTCACCGACATGCTCCGCTACTCGGGACCGCAACAGGACGGCCTCGACGCCGGTTAGGCGCCGCTGGGCGCTACCTGCAGGCCGGGCATCCGGGTGGCCCGGGAGCGAGCGGACGTGGGTGCGCGGTGCGCGAGTGAGTCGCGCAACTGCGCACGTCCGCGATGAATGCGGGAGCGCACGGTACCCAACTTGATCCCCAGCGTGGCAGCCACCTCCTCGTACGACAGACCCTCGATGTCGCAGAGCACGACCGCGGCCCGGAACTCCGGGGAGAGCGCATCGAGAGCGCGCTGCACGTCGTCGTCCATCGTGGACTGCGCGTATGCCTCCTCGGGGCCGGCGACCTTGCTGGGGAGCCGGGCTGCCGCATCGTCGGACAGCGCGTCAAACCGGATCCGCTTGCGGCGGCGCATCCGGTCGAGGAAGAGGTTCGTCGTGATGCGGTGCAGCCAGCCCTCGAACGTCCCCGGCTGATAGCGATCCAAGGAACGGAAGACCCGCACGAAGACGTCGTGCGTCAGATCCTCGGCGTCGTGCGGGTTGCCTGTCAGGCGGTATGCGAGCCGGTAGACCCGCGCTGAATGGTCACGGACCACGTCGTCCCAGGTGGGGGGCGTCCAGGCCGGGTCGGCTGTGTCAGGGTGGGCGGTGGTGGCCACCAGGGGTCCCTTCGCATCGGAAGCTGCGTCTCGTCAGTGTGGATCCGCGCAAGTACGCGCGGATCTCGCCATCAGCTTGTCGCACGTGTCTGAAAGTCTGCTGAACCCGAGCCGAGGGACGCCGGGACAACGGCCGGGAGCCGGGCCGCGCCACCCACTAGGCTTGCCTGTCATGAGCGCGATGAAGCCGGCCTCCTGGATCTACGCCGAGGAGTTCATCTCCGAGTCTCCCCTGGTCGAGACCGCTCGCGCCCGCGGCCAGGAGCTCGGCGCCGTGCCCGTGATGCAGGGGACCGGGCCAGCCCTTCGCCTGTTAGCGTCGGCCTGCGCCGCGCGCGCGGTCGTGGAGGTCGGGACCGGCGCGGGAGTGTCCGGGCTATGGCTCTTGGAGGGCATGCCCCCCGATGGCGTGCTCACCACCATCGAGATCGAACCAGCGCATCAGCGCGCCGCGAAGGCCACGTTCGCGCAGGCGGGCATCCCCACTCAACGTACGCGTGTCATCAACGGGCACGCCCTCGACGTCTTGCCGCGACTCGCCGATGGGGCCTACGACTTCGCCCACATCGACGGCGCCAAGGAGGAGTACGCGGAGTACGTCGAGCAGGCCATCCGATTGCTCCGCTCCGGCGGCATCCTCGCGATCGACAACATGCTGTGGCACGACCGCGTCGCCGATCCCGCCGCCCGCGACGAGGTGACGACGCTGTTGCGAGATCTCGGCAAGCGGCTCCGCGAGGACGACCGCGTGACGCCGTGCCTGCTACCGGTCGGGGACGGTCTCCTTGTGGCCGTGCGGCGCTGACGCGCGGCAGGCCTGAGGAAGTGCAGGCATGAGGAAGGGGCCGCGCCCTCGCGGGCGGGCCCCTTCTCTCACGTCACCTCGCTCAGAACGGGACGCTCTCGCATGCTTGGATCGCGCGGCCGAGGTCAGCAGCCTCATCGGGGCTCATCTCCACGACCAGTCGTCCACCGCCCTCGATCGGCATGCGCACAATGATGACGCGACCCTCCTTCGCGACCTCCAGCGGTCCGTCGCCCGTACGCGGCTTCATGGCGGCCATGTCTTGCCCTTCCTCCCATGCGGTGCGGCTTCCGGCGGCGGATCTGTCTTGCCACAGGGATCCGTGGATGGCGGGCAAACTCTGAACCGTGCTCGCCCTGCCCTGCCGCCCGGTCCGCAGCCCGGTCGCATCCATTATCGCGCCTTTCGGGCAGGTTGCGAAATCGCCCGGCCGGTGCGCGAGTCACGGTGGCCAGTCGGAAGGCGGGATGAAGCGCCACAACTCGTAGAGCCACCACCACTGGGTCCCCAGGCCGAGAAGCACCCACAGCGCGGTGAGAGCGACCAGGTGGCGACGTGTGGGGGCAGGGCTGTGCTGGCTGTCCGCTTCGTCGCGGAGCGTATGCCGGGGGCCACGGCGGGAGCGCCACGCTCCGTCGACCGCGAGGACGGCCCACGGGTAGAGCGGGAGCAGATAGCGGAACAGGCTGGTCCCGGGGTCGAGGACGAGCGCGAGGTAGGCGGGATAGGCCAGGCACCAGGTGCGCAGGACCGGCCCCAGCCGCGCGGCCCACGGGCCGGCCACGAGAGCGACGAGCAGGACGACCGCGGCGATCAGGGCGACGGATCCTCCCGGGTTCCCGAACAGGTAACGGGAGATCCCCACCCACGGCGTCAAAGGAACGATGTGCGCCCCGGCGCGCCAGGTGGCCATGGTGTCGGTGTAGGCGGTCGGGATGCCGGTCCCCCACCACGCGATCATCGGCCACATGAGCCCGGCGACGCCGCACGCGAGCAGGGCGGCGAGCATGCCACCCGCCTCCACCCGGCCGATGGGGCGGGTCTGACGCGCGCGCCACCTGAGGAGCACGGCGACGAGGGCGACGATCCCGAGCGGGACTGCGATCGGCCGGGCAAGGCCCGTGACCAGCGCGAGCGCTGCGGCCACCCACCACGCCTCGCGGTGGAGCGCCCACAGGACGGCGGCGAGCACCACGATCGCGAGGCTCTCGCTGTAGGCCACCTGAAGCACCGGCGAAGGCGCGCACGTCGCCCAGACCACGACCGCCGCCAGCGCGACCCGGGGCCCGACGAGCTCGCGCAGTTGCCAGCCGATCAGGAGGGCGGCGAGCGCGCCGAGCAGCAGGGCCAACGTCGAGCCGACCGTGGCGAACGGAGCGCCGGTCACCTGCATCAGGGCACGGCTGGCGAACGGGAACAGCGGGTAGAACGCCCACGGATTCTGCTGCAGATCCCCCCCGGCGTCCACGGGGAGCGTCGCCGGATAGCCCTGTTCGGCGATCTGCCGGTACCAGCCGGCGTCCCACAGGCCGACGATCGTCAGGTACTCCACCCGCGGGCCGGTCCACCCCACGGGGACCTGATAGCGCGTCAGGGCGATGAGGAGCAGCGCACTCACCGCGCGAGCGAGCGCGTACGCACCGAGCACACACGCGACGAAGCGCGGGCCGCGCTCCCACGGGGCCCTCCACCGACCGAGCCGGTCCGCGTCGGCCGAACCACCGACACGGGTCCGCGATGTGGTGGTCGGGGTCGTCACGAGCGGGATTCGGGCAACCCCGATGTCGTCATGCCCGACGGTTGGGGGGCCTGCCACTCGTCCGCGGACGTCGCGCCATCCAGGTCCTCCCGCCCCCGGCGCAGCCTGGCGAGCTCCTCCTGGTGGCGGGCCAGCTCCTCGGCGAGACGGTCGAGCACCGCGTCCACCTGGTCCATCCGGTAGCCCCGCGGCGCGCGGTCGAAGCGAAGCGCGGCCATGTGCGCGCCGGTCATGGGCTCGTCGCCGGCGATGCCGGCACCCTGCAACACATCCGCTCCGCTGCGCCCTGGGGTGGGCGACATCGCGACGCTCACCCCGCCGAGGCGACCGGTGGCGAGCGCTGCGAGCGCACCCGCGAGGAGGACGACGAGAAGGATGAGCAGGACCGTCACACGCACGATCGTGCCACGCGCGCGCGAGCGCCGGGTCAACGCCACCCTCGGCTCACAGGCCAGGGTGCGTCAGCGGCTCGCGAGGACGTGCCGCCCCGACCGCTACGCGGGCGGAACCTGCGGCATCGGGGCATCCGCGCTGTAGGAGTGGATGAAGTCGGCGGCCTCCACGACGTCATCGGTGAGGTGCATCAGGTCGACGTCGCCCGGCGCGATCGTGCCCGCCCCCACGGCGCTGCGCCGGAGCCAGTCGAGCAGCCCGGACCAGTAGTCGGTCCCGAGGAGCACGATCGGAAACGACGTCACCTTGTGGGTCTGGACGAGGGTCAACGCCTCGAAGAGTTCGTCGAAGGTGCCGAACCCGCCGGGGAGCACGACAAACCCTCGGGCGTACTTGACGAACATCGTCTTGCGCGCAAAAAAGTAGCGGAAGTGAACGCCGAGGTTGACGTACTGGTTCATGCCCTGCTCGAAGGGCAGCTCGATGCCGAGGCCCACGGACACGCCGTCGCCCTCGAACGCACCGCGGTTGACCGCCTCCATGAGGCCGGGACCGCCGCCGGTGATGACTGCGTAGCCGCGGTCGACGAGTTCGCGCCCGAGCCGCACGCCCGCCTCGTACGCGGGGGCTCCTGGCCCGATCCGCGCCGACCCGAACACGCTGACCGCGTCCCCGATCTCGGCGAGAGCGCCGAAACCCTCGACGAACTCCGCCTGGATCCGCAGGACGCGCCACGGGTCGGCGTGCAGCCAGTCGGTGTCTGCGCAGGGATCGAGGAGGCGCTGGTCGGACGTGGTCTCGGGGACTTGGTCACCCTTGAGGGTGACGGGCCCGCTGTGGTGCACGTAGTTCACGGGGGCAACTTAGCGGACGACCGTGAGCGCTGCGGCGCGACGCTCCACCTCGGGCCGCGAGGCTCCATCTCGGAGCGCAGCCGCGCGCCGCGCGTGAATTCGGAGGAGGCCGCGCTCAGACGAGCGCCGGGGAGAGAACGTGGCCCGGACGCCTGAGCACCTCAGCGAGATCGTCGATCAGCGACGGGTCGACGTGACTCGCGCGCCGGACCAGCGCGAGGTCGCGGTGCGGCGCAGGCGTCAGCCGGCGCAGCACGAGGCCAGGGTGGGCCGTGACCGGCGGTGTCACCGACAGCTCAGGCAGCAGGGTGATCCCGCTGCCGGTCGCGACCATGTGCCGCAGCGTCTCCAGGCTGGTGGCGCGGAAGCCACTGCGTTCCTTGCCGCCCGCGAGGGAGCACACGGCGAGGGCCTGATCGCGCAGGCAGTGGCCGTCCTCCAGCAGCAGCAGCTCCTGCCCGGAGAGAGCCTCGATGGACAGGGGGTCGCCGGCTGCCGCCAGCGGGTGCCCCGTCGGCAGCGCGAGCAGGAAGTCCTCGCGAAAGAGCGGGGTGGCCGTGAGCGAGTCCTCGGTGACCGGCATCGCGAGGATCGCAGCGTCGAGGGCACCGCATTTGAGCAGTTCGACGAGGTCGGGGCTCTTCTCCTCGACGAGCAGCAACTCCAGCCGCGGGAAACGCTCCCGGATCGGCCCGATGACGTGCGGCAACAGGTAGGGGGCCAGGGTCGGGAACAGGCCGAGGCGCAGGGTGCCCGACTCCGGGTCGGCGCTGGCCCGCGCGATGCGTCGGATCTGCTCGGCGTCGTCGAGCAGGTCCCGGGCGCGGGCGACGACGTCGACGCCGGCGGGCGTCAGCATCACCTGGCGTGCGCGCCGCTCCACCAGCGCGACCTTGAGCTCGGTCTCGAGCTTCTTGATCTGGGTCGACATGGTGGGCTGGCTGACGTGGCAGGCCGCCGCCGCCCGACCGAAGTGTCGATGGTCGGCCAGGGCAACCAGGTACTCCAGATCCCTGAGGTTCACGCTGTCTCCGTCGTGGTCGCGAGCTCCGCGGGGGAGCTGTTGGGTGCTGGGCTGTTCGTGGGGAGTCGCCGCGTGCGGCGTCGTCCGTGTGAAGGATCGGCTGTGTGCGCCGTCGTGGGTGGGCCCCGGGTGGTTGCCCATGGGCCGGTGTGGCTGCGGGTGGGCCCGGAGGCGCGTAGGGACGCCCCCGGGCCCATGGCGGACATCGCGGGCCCGCAGTGACGGTGCGATGCCGGTGGCCGGGTCGTACGACGCCAGATCGTACGCCCGGCGGTTGTGTCTGGCCGTGGCGTCGGCCGTGGCGTTGCGCCGTGGCGTCAGGCCACGGGCACCTTGGTCCGGATGAGGTAGTCGAAGGCGGAGAGCCCGGCCGTTGCGCCGGCGCCCTGGGCCACCACGATCTGCTTGTACGGCACCGTGGTGCAGTCGCCGGCGGCGAAGACCCCCGGAACGGACGTGGCGCCGCGGCCGTCGATCTCGATCTCGCCCCGGTCCGAGAGCTTGACCGTGCCCTTCAGCCACTCCGTGTTGGGAAGCAGGCCGATCTGGACAAAGA
>CAKUSI010000192.1 GCA_934678955.1 uncultured Austwickia sp.
TCCAGGAGGGACACGTCGAACGTGCCGCCACCGAGGTCGAAGACGAGGATGAGCTCGTCCTCCTTGCCCTTGTCGAGACCGTACGCGAGCGCTGCCGCCGTCGGCTCGTTGACGATGCGCAGCACGTTGAGGCCTGCGATCTCGCCGGCCTCCTTGGTGGCCTGCCGCTCGGCGTCGTCGAAGTACGCCGGGACGGTGATCACCGCGTCGGTGACCTGCTCGCCCAGGTATGACTCCGCGTCGCGCTTGAGCTTCATGAGGGTACGGGCGCTGATCTCCTGCGCCGTGTACTTCTTGCCGTCGATCTCCGGCGTCGCCCAGTCGGTGCCCATGTGGCGCTTGACCGAGCGGATGGTCCGGTCGACGTTGGTGACGGCCTGGCGCTTGGCGATCTCGCCAACGAGGACCTCGCCGTTCTTTGAGAACGCGACGACGGACGGGGTCGTCCGGCCGCCTTCGGCGTTCGCGATGATGGTCGGCTCGTTGCCCTCAAGGACCGCGACGGCCGAGTTGGTGGTGCCGAGGTCGATACCGACTGCACGGGCCATGTGGTGTTGCTCCTTCGTCGTGTGGTGCTGCGTTGTGTAGTGCTGCGTTGTTTAGTGCTGCGACGCGCAATTCTGCGTCGCTTGGTTGTCTGCGTTTGATGGTCTGCGTTTGATGGTCTGCGTTTGATGGTCTGCGTTTGATGGTCTGCGTTTAGTTGTCATCCGCTGGTCGGCGACCGGTCGTCACCGACTCGATGTCATGGGTGCGAGGCCGCACAGGCATCGCACTTATCGAGGACGGTCGTTGCCGCCCAGCCTGAGGTCATGCGACGGTCGGGCGTGAAGCCACTCGGTCGGGGTCACGCCGCTTCGCGTGAGCGCATCCGTACGAGCGGCTGTCGGAGGGGTGACAGTCACGCCCGTACGGATGCGCGGCGCGCACCCGATCGAGAGGCATCGCGTCCGGCACTGCTGGCTGTTCCACTGCTGGCTGTTCCATGACTGGCTGTTTCATGCCGGGTGGACACGTGCCAGGTTGGGCACAGGCCGGGTTGGGCACAGGCAAAGCATGACTTCAGGCCGGGTTGATGCTTACTGACTCAATCTCCGCCTCGCCCCGCTCGGTTGTCAACCCGAGGCTCCGCAAAGTTGAGCACATTCGACTCAACCCTCGCAAAGGCGTCCCTATTCCCGCTGGCCCGCGAACAGAGCAGCCCTGAGCGTCTCGAGGTTCTGGTGGGCGAGGTGTGGGAGGTCGACACCTTCGTGGGGGACCAGGTGCGGCTGCGCCGCGATGCCACCGTCCGTTCGGTGTCCACGTCCGCGCTGCTGGAGGCGGCACGTCCGCTCGATGAGCCGGAGGAAGGGCACGGCGCACATCGTGATCCGCTCGCCCTGCCCACGGTCGTCCTGGCCGCCCTGACTGTGAAGCAGCGCCGTGAGGTGGAGCGCAAGGTAGAGGAGCACGCACCGGGTCCCTCTTGGCGGCCCACGGTTCTTGTCGTTGACTCTTGACTCATGGTGCCAGATGCGCTATATGAAATCCATAGCCACTGCGATAGGTCAGTGGTCACTCAACAGGATCAGGAAGGAGTGTTCGACGATGGCTCAGTTGCTGATGCGCACCGATCCGTTCCGCGAGTTCGACCGGCTCGCCCAGCAGTTGATCCGAGGCAATGGCACGTTGGCCCACCCGGGCGCGATGCCGATGGACGCGTGGCGCGAGGGGGATACCTTCGTGGTGGAGTTCGACCTGCCGGGTATCGCCCCGGAGGCGATCGACCTCGACGTGGAGCGCAATGTGGTGACCGTCCGGGCGGAGCGTCCGGCGCGAAGCGACACCCAGGAGATGCTCGCCGCCGAGCGGGCCCGCGGGACCTTCAGCCGCCAGCTGGTGTTGGGCGACAATCTGGACACCGAGCACATCGAGGCCGGCTACGACGCGGGCGTGCTCACGCTGCGGATCCCCGTGGCCCAACAGGCCAAGCCGCGCAAGATCGAGATCACCAGCGGTGGATCCGGCCGGCAGGCCATCGACGCCTAGGGTTCGTCTCGGAGGTCGCCATGACCACGATCCAGCACCCTCGCGACCCGCTCGATCCCCCTTGGGTGGAGGAGTTCATCGAGTTGGTCTGCTCCGACCCGGAGTTGGTCGCTGCGGAGTTCGCGGCCATCATCGCAGCGGAATGGCCGACTTTGCCCCCGGCCTGCCCCCCTCTGCGCTGCTCGGTCGGCCCACGCCCGGCCCCAGGACACGAACGATGGCGCGAGGACGTCCGTCGCTGGCCGGGCGAGCGGCCGCGGGGTCCCGGAACCGGCGAGTGGGCCCGGCAGCGCTCACCGCCTCGTCGGGTGGGCAAGTTTCCAGCACAGGACCGAGACGCCGCCGTCGAGCTATGACTTTCAGGAGGTGTCCGAGCAGCGAGACAACTAGAGCATGGGAGCGACTGCTGGCTCCGCGCGCCATTCATCTCGTACCTTCGTCCCCACGGTGACGAGCCGCCCCTCCAGGGCAAGCGAGAGTGCCCCCTGGGCGCGCCGGGCCAGCAGTCAATGCACCGATCCCGGCTGGCCGGGCCCCGACGAGGGCCCGGCCAGTCCTTTCGACACCGTGACATATCGACGACCCGGCCACGGGACCGTGGCCGCGGCGTCCGCACCACCCACGCGCCGGAGGCAGCTGATGACAGCTTCGAGACACAGCGAGCAGCCCGGATCCGACCTATATCAGATTCTCGGCCTCGACCCAGACGCCAGCAGCGACGAGATCACCCGGGCCTACCGACGTCTGGCCCGGCACTACCACCCGGACGTCGATACCACGCCCGGCGCAGCGTCGCGGTTCGCCGAGGTCACCCGGGCCTACCGGGTGCTGGCCGATCCGAAGGCCCGCGCCCGCTACGACGCCAGCCGCGTACCACGCCGGGCCGGGCCCCCCTCCCACGCCGGGTACTCCCGCGGACCCTGTCCCCCGTGGCCCGCCGCCCGGGTCCCTCCCGACCGCATCCCGCACGACGCGTTCTGGCCGGCAGCCGCAGGCCTGACTCCGCCCTTCCACCTCAACGCCGACCTGCCCGTCCGTTCCCCCCGGCACGATGAGACCGAGCTCGAGCTGACACTGCAGGAGAGCTACAAGGGCACCACGCGGACCGTGACCGTGACCAGCCAGGACAGCAGCGAGAGCATTCACGTCGTCATCCCACCCGGCACGATCGACGGTGACCGGATCGAGGTACCCACCACCTCTCCACGCGGCGGCGGGACGACCCCGCCCGTCGTCCTGCGCGTCCGGCTCGTGCCGCCCGAGGGCTACCGGCTTGATGGCCGCGACCTCCACGTCCAACTGACGCTCTCCCCATGGGAAGCCGCACTCGGCGCCACCATCACCCTCGACACACCGGCAAGGCCGGTGAGCATCGACGTGCCCCCCGGAACGTGCTCCGGCCGAGTCCTCACCGTGCCCGCCCATGGCATCCCCAACCCGAACGGACCCTTCGGGAACCTGCACGCCCACACTCACATCCTCGTGCCCACCAGGCTGACACCAGCCGAACGAGACCTCTTCAAGCGCCTTGCCACAACCTCGAACTTCAACCCAAGAACTCCGACAGCACCCGGACCGTGAGCCCCCAGAGCGCGGACAGACACCCCGGCACGCTCGAAACCCCGGTCCTTGGGCCAAGGATCTTTCCGACTCTCTCAGTCAGGAAGACTGTCACCTGGGTCGTGGCTTTCGCCTTCTGGGGCGGCGAGCATCATGGATGCGGAAGAGGCAGCCAATCCATCATCGTGTGGCCGACCAGCGAAGCCGTGCGAGCCACGCACGATAGAAACGAAGGGGACGCTGCCCTTGCCCTCAATCTGGAGATGGGCGAGCCCTCGGTGAATCCACGAGGCGACCGGGGCTGCGGGCGGCGGTTGGGGACCCACAGACCAGCTGAGGATCATCTCGACAAGATTCTGGCAACGCGGCACCGCCACGTTCGCGACGACAAGCACGTCAGGCCGCTGGTCACCCGGCAGGTCAACCGGGAACCTACAGCGTCCGAGGCTCACTCCGGGTCGCGGCGATGACCGCATCGGCGCCCCGGAGTTGAACCACATCGCCACCAGGTCTTGAGCCTCATGCGAGACGTGAGCGGAGCAGGTCGAGTCCGGGGCCGTGAAGCTCTGGCAACACGACACTTCGGCCGGTCATGGCGAGCGCGACCGCCTCCGCCGGGCCCTCTATTTCGGGACCCCGTCCGTGTGACCAGTCGACGTTGGTCGCTCGCCAGGCAAGCCCGCCCAGGAGGCCCCGCGGCACGTGGCCCAGCCCGGCCGCGCGTGAGGGCAGCCACTCCAACACCAGAGCCCAGTCCTGCAGGGGGGCCTCAGCCTCCGAACCGAGGGGCCGGGCCGCGTCGCGCAGGTGGACGCACCCGTCCACGAATTGCCCCATGGGCCCGACGCCGGGGGCGGATACCCGCTGTTCGGCGCGGCCGAGGAGCAGGCCGGTCAGCTCCGACACGGGGCGTCGACCGAGCTCCTTCGCGATCGCCGTCGACGCCCTGTGCACGGACGCGTGCCGCACGATCCCCCACAGCAGCCGTACCGGCGACACCACGAGCGGCATCACCACGTGACCCAGAAGGGTTCGCAGATCCCATCCGGCACAGAGGCTCTCGAGCTCTAGACGGTGCGATGGCGTCGCATCGTACAGATCGGCGATCCGCACTCGGTTCGCCGCGACCCGAGCCTCCAACGCGCGCTCATCCATGCCCACCCCTCTCGTTCATCAATTATCTCGTCAAACGAGAGAATAGATTGGATGGCATGACCGTGACATCCGGGCAGATCGTGACGGCCCTCCGCCGGGCCGTGGTCCGGCTGGCAACGCAGGGGGCGGGGTTCGCGCGCGAACACGGCATGAACCTCACCGACGTCCGCGCGCTCATTGCCCTCAACGACCTGCGCCGCGCCCGCCAGCCCGCGACCCCCGGGGCTCTTGGCCGCGAACTGGGGCTCGCCTCCGCATCGGTCACGCAGGTCGTCGATCGCCTGGAACGCCGCGACCTCGTACGCCGCGCTCCTGACCCCGCGGACCGGCGACGTGTCCTCATCGAGGTCACCGAGGTCGCAAGTGCCTCCGGGATCGCAAGCTTCGGCTCGCTTCTGGAGGACATCCGCGCCCAGGCTGACGAGCGCACCCCTGCGGAGCGAGCCGTGATTCTCGACTTCCTCGACCATCTGGGCGAGCCACCACCTGTCGAACGCCGTGTCGAGCGACGTGCTGAACGACGCGCTGAACGACGTGCTGAACGACGTGCTGGTGAGCACGAGATCGCAGCGAGGCCGCCGACGCCGCCGTCCTGATTCGTGTCGTGCGCTCACCCCGGGGCACTGGCCACGACCAGCTGGATCCGCCTTCCTCCTCCGGTCCTATCTAGGTCGAGCCATGGATCGAGCCATGACTAGGGACAGCTCAAGGCGAGGCTCACGACGCAGCTCGAGCCGCCGGATCGAGGCGTGCCCGCGGAACCTCGCGGCCGGGCTTGTTCGTTATGTCCATTGCCGCAGGTCGCTAACGGCACGCTCATGCCGCGCCTGTGGTCCCCTGCCATCCGTGAGGAGCTTCGTGATCAACGGTTCTGCCACCACCACCGCCCACGAGAACGCCGCAGGAGTCGAGCACATCGATCTCGTCGACGAAGTGACCCCCGAGACTCTGAGGCACCTCACGGACCTCGGCTCTCCGTGCGTGTCCCTGCTCTTGCCGACGCGGCGCGACAATCCCGATCGACGCCACGACGCGCTGTTGCTGCGCTCCCTCATCGAGGACGCCGCTGAGCAGCTGCGCGCGCGGGGCGTCGACCCTGAGGGCATCCTCGCTCCGGTGTCGGCGCTGGTCGCGGACTCCCCGTTCTGGGGCGAGCTCGGCGACGGCCTGGCCGTCTTCGCCGACCGCCGGGGACATCACGTCTATCGCCTGCCGCGGACCCTGGAGCCCACCGCCCAGGTCGGCGACGCGCCTCGCCTGACGCCCCTCGTACCGGTCGCGGCGGGCGACGAGGCGTTCCACGTGCTCGCCCTCAGCCAGAACCAGGTGCGCCTCTTCGCGGCCACGCGCGACACCATCCGAGAAATGGGGCTCGGGCCGGTCCCCGCCTCGATGGAGGACATGGAACGCGCCGCCACCCGGGAACCCGAGCTGCAGCACCGGCACCAGCCTCCAGGTCGCGGTACCGCCTCGTTCCACGGACACGGCGGCTCCGAGTCGAGTGGACTCGCGGTGGACAAGTTCATCAAGGAGGTCGCTGCAGGCCTGCGCGCCCGGCTCGGGGCGCACGACACCCGGCCGCTGGTGGTCGCCGCGGTGGCCGAGCACCTGCCCGCGCTCCAGGCGACACGCCAGCTCCCGACGCTCCTGGACGAGGCCGTCACCGGTAATCCGGAGAATCTGCGCCCTGACGAGCTGCTCCAGCGTGCTTGGCCGATCGTCAAGGCGCAGCTCGAGCAGCGACGCGCGGAACGCGGCGAGCGGTTCGTCGCGGCCCACGGCACCGGCACGGCTATCAGCGACCCCGCCGAACTGCGCCGGGCGGCCGAGGAGGGGCGGGTCGCCACGATCCTCGTGAGGTCGAGCACGGCGAGCGCCCCCGCGACCGCCCCGACGACCGCCGACGCTCCCGCTGCCGGCGAACCGACGGCCACCTCTCCTCACCACGAGCGTCCGGACGAGAGCGACGACATCGCGGTCGCCGCCGCCCTCAAGACAGGGGCCGATGTCGCCGTGGCCGACCTCCCGGAGGGCGTCACCATCGCTGCGATGCTGCGCTACTGATCCCTGATCCAGCGTTAGGGATCTTGTGAGCGGTCGTAGCTGCCGGGGGTGAGGTCCCAGTGGACGTACCGGCCGTGTTCGTCGGGGACGGGAGCGATGGTCGCTG
>CAKUSI010000193.1 GCA_934678955.1 uncultured Austwickia sp.
TTGCGCACACCTGGCTCAACTCTTGCGTGCATGGGTTCATTCCCGGCTGGGCCAGATCCGCGGTCGCGATGCGCTGGCTCCCTGTCGGCGGCACCTTCTCGCGTCCCGGAGCCTGCGCGGGGCTGCCAGACATGTCCGCGACCGACTCCTCGCCGTGCGAGCTCGCCGCTGCGCTCTGAGTAGCGATGTCGATCGGAAAGTTTATGGTGGGCCCAATGGATGAACTTTTCCGGCAGAGGGGTCTGCGTGGCTGAATACAAGAGGGCCTTCCAGCAGCCCGACCCCCGGGGCCACGATCGGTGGAGCATCCAGGGCGGTGACTATCACTGGTACCTGCCGGATCGGTTGAGCGGCAAGCAGCTTCGCCTGACGAGGCCAACAGCGGACCGCCTGGCGGCAGTCACAGAGCAGGTGACCCAGCTGGGCCGCCGATTCCAGGAGCGCCCGCTGCCGGCGCTCTACGCCACACTGCTGCGATCGGAGAGCATCGCGTCCTCGCGGATCGAGGGGGTCAGGGAGGACCCGAGCGCCGTACTTCTCGCCGCGCTCGACGATGACGCCCAACCGGAACATTCGGCCGCGCGCATGATCAACCGCAACATCGACGCGGTGCGCCAGGCGGTCGAGGCGCTCGCCACCAGACAGCGGTGGTCGGCGACCGACATCGACGAGTTGCACCACACCCTGCTGCCTGCCCATCCCGTCGGATTCCGCAACCGCTTGGTGTGGATCAGCGGCAGCTCACCGGTGCGTGCGAAGTACGTGGCCCCCCACCCCGAGCACGTCACCGACCTCGTCGAGGACCTCGTCACCTATCTGGACAGCAGCGAGGATCCCCCGCTGGTCCAGGCCGCCCTTTCGCACGCCCAACTGGAGACGATTCACCCGTGGACGGACGGCAACGGCCGCGCCGGACGCGCGCTGATCCAGGCCGTGTTGGCGCGCTCGGGACTCGTCAGCGGAGGGGTGCTGCCCGTTTCGGTGATCTTCGGGCATCGCGATTCCGGGTACGTATCGGCACTCAACGCATTTCGCTACGACCCTTCGCGAGGCGAGCCGGCCGACGCCGCTCGAGAGGCTTTCGTGTCCTTCTTCCTCGAGGCGACGTCTGACGCAGTCGTCGTGGCATCCGATCTCATGGCTGAAGTCGAACGCATCGAAGCGTCATGGGCGGAGAAGACGGCCGATGTGCGAGCCCACTCTGCCCAGCACCGTCTCCTTGAGCTTCTGGCGGATCGACCTGTCCTCACCATCCCGTACGCGCTCGATCAGGCGGAGTACACGGACTCCCAGGGGGCACGGCGCACGTACTCGCGGGCCGCTATCGGCAAGGCCTTCCAGGCGCTCGCGGCCAAGCGAATCGTCGAGCGCATGCCGACCCGCGACGGTCGGCTCCTCGTCTATCGCGCACCCGAGATCATGGACCTCCTCGTCCTGACCGAGCGGCGCCTGGGGTCGGTCGACCTCGACACTGTGACATCGCCACTGTCCAAGCAATCGCGCCGCCGAGCCCCGGATCTGCCGCCACACCTGCGCCGCTCGACCTGAAGTGGCGCCCCGGAAAGTTCAACACCACGGGTGTCATGCGACTTTCGATGCAGCAAGGAGCGGTGACTCTCGACCTCTTCGACCTCATGGCCAGCTACTTGGTCTCGTTGGGATGGCGCGTGTGCACGTCGATGAGATGCACGGTGCGGCCGTCGATGTAGAACCAGATCCGCGCGCCGTCGGCCAGCTTGTGCTGCCACCGAGTGTGGGTCTCGCCGGCGTGGCCCACCTGGGCGAGATCCCCTTTCAAGGGGTAGTTGGTGGAGGTCCGGTGATCGGGATGACGGGTGAGGAAGTCCCAGGCATCGGTGACGGCGTTGCGCTGCGTTGCCAACACGTCACGCCACCCGACCTGCGCTTGCCTCGTGGCGAAGACGACGGCGAACTCGCTCTTCTTGACGGGACGGGGAACCGCTTGCCCGCGCTTGCTCATCCGCGAGGATCCGCCACGACCTCGGCCACATCGAGCCACTCCAACTCGTCGTCCGGGGTGTAGCCGGCCGCGATTGCCTCGGCCGTCGCGACCCAGGCGTGCAACGTCGCCAGGAGCTGGTCGTAGCGGGCGACCGCGGCACACCCCCGGGCGACATCGACGATCTCCGTCGCGAAGGTCCGTTGGTCGTCCGGCGTCAGCAGGGCCAACCACGGAAACGGTGTGCGCAGCCGCTCGACGAAAGGAACCGCATCCGAGGCCAGGGACGCCGCGACGATCGCTGACGCCAACTCCAGACCTCTGCGATCGTCGTCGGCTTGGCTGGCCCTGGTCAGCACCAGCGCGTCTCCGTCACGACGGGTGATCAGCACCGGACCCTTGTCGGCGGCCTCGAACACCTCGCGGCTGTTGCGGGACAACTCGGAGGATCGGACGGTGCGACTGATGGTGACCATACCCCATCTTCTGAACGTGTTCAGAATCTGTCAACTGTCGATGCCCCACGGCCCGCGCGCCGGCACCGTCAGCCGAGGCGCGGGTCGAGGCCGTACTGGTGCGGGACGCCGAGGTTCTCGCGCAGCGTGCTGCCGACGTAGTCCTGCGGGTAGACGCCGCGCTCGTGCAGGAGAGGCACGACCTGGTCGACGAAGGCGGGCAGTCCGTCCTCGTAGATGTCGGGCATGATCCAGAAGCCGTCGGCAGCGCCGGCCTCGAGCCATTCCTGCAGGTGGTCCGCGTGGCGCTCGGGCGGGCCGACGACCGTGGGGTGGTAGTCGATGACGCCGTGGGCGAGGATGTCGCGCACCGACCAGCCCTCGCGCGCCACCGCGAGCGCGACCGACGAGCGCGGGTCCAGCGGCGAGGCGTGGGCCGCAGCAAGCTCGGCGGCCGTGAGGGGTTCGTCGAACCGGGCCGGGTCGAGCCGGAGCCCGAGCATCGCGCCCAGGTGCGGGATGCGCGACTCCAGCACGTCACCGGAGAGGGCGATGCGCCGATCCAGTCCCTTGCGCACGGTGGGAGCGACGGTCGTCATGAGGCCGGTGAAGTACTTGATCTCGTCAGGATCGCGCCCCGCCGCCCGGGCCGCCTCGCGCACCATCTCGCGCTGGGCACGCCCCTCCTCGATGGTCCACACCTCGGCGATGAAGCCGCTGGCGTAGCGGCCCGCGAGTTCGAGCATGTGCGGGCTCGGGCCGCCCGCACTGAAGACGACCGGCTGGCCCTGCTCCGACGGCGGAATCGGCAGCGGACCCCGCGAGGCCACGTACTGCCCCTGCAGGTTGACGGGCCGCAGCTTCGCCGGGTCGAGGTACTGCCCCGTGGCGGCATCCTTGACCCAGGCGTCCTGTTCCCAACTCCCCCACAGGGCCTGGACGATCTGGATCGTCTCGTGCGCGCGCTGGTAGCGCTCCGACCGGTCGGCGACACCCTGGCCGTAGTTGGCGGCGACGGTGGGGTCGCTCGTCGTGACCGCGTTCCAGCCGGCCCGCCCGTGACTCATCACGTCGAGGGCCTTGAACTGGCGCGCGGTGTTGAACGGCTCCTGGAACGTCGTCGACCCCGTCGCCACTAAGCCGATGCGGCTCGTGGCCTGCGCGATGGCGGTCAGGGCCGTGATCGGTCCATGACCGATGGCACGCCCGTGTGCTCGACATCGCCACGGACGCCCGGGAAGTCGGGGACGAACAGGAAGGAGAAGCCACCCCGCTCGGCGGTCTGGGCGTAGCGGATGTTGGCCTCGATGTCGGCGTAGTTGTCGGGGTTCACCCCGGGGGCTCGCCACGCCTCGGGCAGGGTGCCGTAGCCCGAGCCGAGCATGAGGCCGAGGATCGCGTGCGTGTTCGTCATGGGGTTTCTTTGATGTTCGCGGGGGTGTCAGAAGGGCGCTATGGGGAGGGTCAGACGTCGCGGTGCAGCCGGCGCAGGGTGCTGCCGAAGAAGACGAGCGGATGCTGATCCGGATCGCGGCGCAGGGCCAGCACGCGGAGAAGGGTGAGGACGTGGTCGCCGGCGTCGATCTCGCGCTCGGGCTCCACGGCGAAGGTGGCCAGGGCCTTCTCGAGCACGACCGCGCCGTGCAGATCGGTGAGCGGCACCTCGGCGAACCGCTCGGCCGACGGCCTAGCGAGCCGGCTCATGAGGTGGGCGCTCTCCTCGGACAGCTGGCTGATGCCCCAGCGCGGGGCGCGTTGCAGTAGCGGCCAGGTCGTCGACGTCCGGGCGAAGGCGAGGGAGACCAGCGGCGGCTCGAGCGACACCGAGGAGAACGAGTTCACCGACATGCCGACGGCGCGCCCGTCGACGCGGGCCGTGACGACGGCGATGCCGGTGGGAAATCCGGCGAGCGCGGAGCGCAGCTGCATCGGGGAGGGCTCGGTGACCCCATGGATCCCGTCGACAGCGTCGGCGGCGACGGCGGCGTCGCGGGCCGGGCTCAGGGTGGGCGCGGTTGTCTTCACCAGGATCCTTCCGTCATCATGAGGAGACGCTCTCCGCTTCTTTTCAGCCCTACAACACGGAGACATTCTCCATTTACCAACCCAGGATGGTGGATCATGCCGACCCCGCCCGATCAGGCCGCACCTCGACCGACGCGCACAGACGCGAGGCGCAACCGCGCCCTCATCGTCGAGGTCGCCGAGCGGATGTTCGCGCAGGAGGGCGTCGACGTGTCGATGGACTCGATCGCGAAGAGCGCCGGCGTGGGGGCCGGGACGCTGTACCGCCACTTCCCGAACCGGGAGTGCCTCATCGCCGCCGTCCTGGAGGCCCACGGCCCGAACCTCATCGAGGAGGCGGTCGCCATCGACCGCGCCGGGGTCGCGCCCGACGAGGCCCTCGACCGCTGGGTGGCCGCCCTCGGCGAGTGGATGCGCGCCTACGACGGCCTGCCCGAGCCGGTCCGGGCCGCCCTGAGCGACGGCGGATCCCCTCTCATGGCGACTTGCAAACAGCTCATCGACACGACCGAGCGCTTCCTCGACGCCGCCCAGCGCAGCGGCCACGCCCGAGCGGACATCCGGGGTCGCGACCTGTACGTCGGCGCCCTTGGCGCGGCCTGGGCGGCGGGCATGCCGTCGGCCGACGGCACCACCCGCGAGAGCGCGCCCCAGCTCCTGCGTCAGGGCTGGCAGCGGTAGTCCCCGCCAGCCCTCCCCCAGTCGCACTTGCGAAGGGGAGAAGCTCTCCGTATCGTCGGAAGCGGAAAGTCTCTCCGGAATCGCCAGGAGGGCCCGACCCCCCGAGAGTGGTTCGAGGCCGGGTGACCGACGGCTTCATCCCCGTGCCGGACGACCAGCACGACAGCATCGACCTTCTCGGCGACCTCGTCGTCCCGGTCCTGCGGGAGCGCGGCCTGCGCCCGGAGACCTACGCCGGGACGACCCTGCGCGACCACCTCGGCCTGCCCGACCAGCTCGGCCGCGACCCCCGCGTGGCGTGAACGCGACCGACCACGAGACACCACCGAAAGGCAGCTCATGAAGATCGGATTGCTCGGCGCCGGAAACATCGGAAGCACCCTGGCCCGGCGGCTCGCCACCGCGGGCCACGACGTCGTGGTCGCGAACTCCCGCGGCCCGGAGACCATCGACCCCGACATCCTCACCACCGGTGCCCGCGCGGTCACCGCCGAGGACGCGGTCGCCGACGTCGACGTCCTCATCCTGTCGATCCGGCTGAAGTCGATTCCCCGTATCGCCGGGTTGGTCTCGTCGGTACCGGCGGAGACGGTCGTCATCGACACGTCGAACTACTATCCCGGCCGCGACGGCGCGATCGAGGCGATCGACGCAGGTCAGGCCGAGAGCGAGTGGGTCGTCGACCAGCTCGGGCGGCCCGTCGTCAAGGCCTGGAACGCCGTGCTCAGTGACGTCTTCGCGACCGGGGACCGTCCCGCCGGGCACCCCGAGCGCATCGGCATCCCGATCGCCGGGGACGACGCGCACGCCAAGGAGGTCGCCGCCGGCCTCATGAACGACTCGGGGTTCGATGCCGTCGACGCCGGCTCGATCGCGGAGTCCTGGCGCCAGCAGCCGGCCTCCCCCGTGTACTGCACCGCGTTGCGGGCCGAGCAGATCCCGCCGGCGCTCGAGGCGGCGAAGCGAGACCGCCTCCCTGCACTTCGTGACCTCGCCGGCGACGTCATCATGGAGCGGGCCCAGCACGCGAGCATCGATGTCGACTTCCTGCTGCGCCTCAACCGCCTGCTCTACATGTGATCGACCGACGCGGCACCTCCTCACCACGAGGCGCCGCGTCCACCCACCCTCACCGTCCCGATCACCGAAGGGATCAACATGTCCGTGTCCGTTCCCCTGTCACTGCTCGACCTCGCTCGGGTCGTGCCCGGCGACGCCGGCCCGGCCGACGCGATCGCCCGCTCGGTGCGTAACGCGCAGCTCGCCGACGAGCTCGGCTATCACCGGTTGTGGTTCTCCGAGCACCACAACACGCGCAGCATCATCTCCTCGGCGACGACGCTGATGATCCAGCACGTCGCGGCGCAGACCTCCCGCATCCGGGTCGGGGCGGGCGGGATCATGCTGCCGAACCATTCGCCGCTCGTCGTCGCCGAGCAGTTCGGGATGCTCGAGGCGCTCTACCCGGGCCGCATCGACCTCGGGCTGGGGCGCGCCCCCGGCACCGACATGCCGACCGTGCGCGCGCTGCGCCGGACCGGGCGGGAGGCCGCGCAGTTCCCCCAGGACGTCGTCGAGCTCCACGGCCTGCTGAGCGACGAGTCCCCGCTGGCCGGGGTCGAGGCCTACCCGGGCACCGGCAGCCACGTGCCGCTCTACATCCTCGGCTCCTCGATGTTCGGAGCCCAGCTCGCGGCCCAGCTCGGGCTGCCCTACGCCTTCGCCTCGCACTTCGCGCCGACGATGCTGCGGGAGGCCGCGCAGACC
>CAKUSI010000194.1 GCA_934678955.1 uncultured Austwickia sp.
CCGCTGACCTGGGGTTCTGCCGTGGAGCGAGTGACGGGAATCGAACCCGCGTATCAAGCTTGGGAAGCTTGTGTTCTACCATTGAACTACACTCGCAAGCGCCTCTGACCAGCGAAAACGCCACCTGGTGCGATGGCATTCCGCGTGTGATCGCAGCCCGAACGCTGCGGGGGGTCTCCCCTCAGGATGGTCACGATCGCTCTCGCACACCGGGGATGACCGGTGTCGCGGCCGAGGCTTCGACGAGTGTAGCCCAGCGGAGTTCGCCCGCCGCGACCGGGGCGGAGGCGTGGGGGATGGCTCGGCTGTGGGGTGCAGGGCCGCCGGTAGGCTCGTCGCCGTGCTTCTTTCGGACCGGGATATCAAGGCCCAGATCGCTGCCGGGCGGGTCGTGCTCGACCCATACGACGAGACCTTGGTGCAGCCCGCGAGCATCGACGTACGGCTGGACCGATACTTCCGCTTGTTCGACAACCACAAGTACCCGCACATCGACCCCTCGAGCGCCCAGCCTGACCTGACCCGGCTCGTGGAGGTCGAGGATGGCGAGGCGTTCGTGCTGCACCCCGGGGAGTTCGTGCTCGGGTCCACGGTTGAGCGGATCACGCTGCCCGACGACCTCGCGGCCCGCGTCGAAGGCAAGTCGAGCCTCGGTCGACTCGGCCTGCTGACCCACGCGACCGCGGGCTTCGTCGACCCCGGGTTCGACGGCCACGTGACGCTCGAGCTCTCGAACGTCGCGACGCTGCCCATCATGTTGTGGCCCGGCATGAAGATCGGGCAGTTCTGCTTCCTGCGGATGACGTCGCCCGCGGAACACCCGTACGGCTCCGCCGGCCCCGGCAGCCACTACCAGGGGCAGCGGGGCCCGACCGCGAGCCGCGCGCACGAGTCCTTCCACCGCGCGGAGGCGCACCATGGCTGACGACGAAACCATCGCCGCTCACGACGACACCGCTGCGGGAAGCGATGGTGCCCACGTCCCGGGCACGGGCGACCCGCTGGCGGGGGACCCGCGCTCGATGTGGAAGCGGCTGCGAGCGGGGGACTTCTATCGCGCCGAGGGCGAGGAGCTCAAGGTCCACCACCTGGCCGGCATGGCGCTGCAGGAGGAGTTCAACGCGACGGGAGCGCACGAGGGCGCCCGCCGCGCCGAGTTGCTGAGCCGCCTGCTCGGCACCCGGGGCAAGGGCGTGCAGATCCGGCCGCCGCTGTTCGTCGACTACGGGGCCCACCTGCACATCGGCGACGGGACGTTCGTGAACTACGGGCTCGTCGCGCTCGACGTGGCCGACATCCGGATCGGCCGCGACTGCCAACTCGCGCCGGGCGTGCAGTTGCTGACGGCGTGGCACCCGCTGGAGCCGGGGCTGCGGCGGGCGGGCTGGGAGGCTGCCACGCCGATCACGATCGGGGACAACGTATGGCTCGGCGCGGGCGTAATCGTCCTGCCCGGCGTCACCATCGGCGACAACACCGTCGTCGGGGCCGGCGCGCTGGTCACGCGCGACCTGCCCTCCGACGTGGTGGCGGTGGGCTCCCCGGCTCGCGTGGTGCGCTCCCTGTAGTGCTGCTGCGCGACACCCGAGGCGCCCCAATTTCACGGGCCCGCCGCGCTGCGGGGCGCGGTTGTCGGTGCCTGCGGATAGCGTCGGCGCATGATCCGCTTCGAGGACGTCACCAAGCGGTACGGAGCCGGGCCGCCCGCCGTCGACGGCCTCACGCTGACCGCCCCGGAGGGGCAGGTCACGGTGTTGGTCGGACCGTCGGGGTGCGGCAAGACCACCTCGCTGCGCATGGTCAACCGGATGATCACGCCGACCGCCGGGCGGATCACGGTGGGAGGGGCGGACACGGCGAGCCTCGACCAGAGCAAGCTGCGCCGGGGCATCGGGTACGTGATCCAGCACGGTGGCCTGTTCCCGCACCACACGATCGAGCGCAACGTGATGACCGTGCCTCTCCTGCTCGGCACCCCGAAGGCCCAGGCCCGCAGCCGCGCCCGGGAGTTGCTGGAGCGGGTCGGCCTGGCCTCGGAGCTGGCGACGCGCTACCCGGTGCAGCTCTCCGGCGGCCAGCAGCAGCGCGTCGGCGTGGCCCGCGCCCTGGCGGCCGACCCGCCCGTGCTGCTGATGGACGAGCCGTTCAGCGCCGTCGACCCGGTCGTGCGCGAGCAGCTGCAGACCGACCTGCTCGCCCTGCAGCGGGAGCTTCACAAGACGATCCTGTTCGTCACCCACGACATCGACGAGGCCATCCGGCTCGGCGACCAGGTGGCGGTGCTGCGGGTGGGTGGGCGGCTCGCCCAGATCGCCGACCCGGCGACCCTGCTCGCCACGCCGGCCGACGACTTCGTCGCGGCGTTCGTCGGGCGGGACCGGGGGTATCGGGCCTTGGGCTTCCGCGCGACCCCCGCAGGAGTCGCCCCCACGCCCGAGCGCACCGCCCGACTCGGCCAGCCCCTGGGCAACGCCGGTGCCGACGGATGGGCGCTCGTCGTGGACGAGCTCGACCGGCCCCTCGGGTGGTGGCGGACGGCCGACGGCCCGTCCGCCCGCGTGCCCGACGCCCACGACGACCTGGAGCTCGGCGGCACGGTGGCGACGCTCGGCGGCTCGCTGCGCGCCTACCTCGACGCGGCGCTCTCCGCACCGTCGCAGCGCGGGGTGGTGGCCCGCGAAGACGGCACGCTGGTCGGCACAGTGCGGCTGCCCGACCTGTTGGGTCCGCTTACCGAGGGCGAGGGCCAGGGGCCGGGCGGGGGCGAGGCGCCGTGAACTGGATCCTCGACCATCTCCCCGAGATCGGGGCGCTCGCGGTGCAGCACGCCATGCTCGCCGGGGTGCCCCTCGCGATCGGCCTCGCGCTCTCGATCCCGCTCGGGTGGTGGGCGCAGGGCAGCGGCCGCGCCCGGCCGATCCTCCTGACCGGCACGGGACTGCTCTACACGATCCCCAGCCTCGCGCTGTTCGTACTCCTCCCCGCCCTGCTCGGGACCCGGATCCTCGACCCGATCAACGTGATCGTGGCGATGACCGTTTACACGGTGGCGCTGCTCGTGCGGTCCGTGGCGGACGGTCTGTCGGCGGTCCCGGACGAGGTGACCGCCGCCGCCGCCGCGATGGGTTACGGACGCCTCGCCCGGTTGCTGCGCGTCGAGTTGCCGCTGGCCGTGCCCGTCATCGCGGCCGGGCTCCGGGTTGCCGCAGTCACCAACGTCAGCATGGTCTCGGTGGCCTCGCTGATCGGCGTCAGCCAGCTCGGGACGCTCCTCACCGACGGGTACGCGCGGGCCTACTACACCGAGCTGCTGACGGGCGTCGTCGCCTGCATCCTCCTCGCCTTGCTGTTCGACCTGGCGATCCAGGCGGTTGCGGCGGCGCTGACGCCGTGGCGCCGGGTCGGCCGGGGGGCGACATGATTGGCGCGGTGTGGGCGTGGCTCACCGACCCTGCGAACTGGGCCGGCCCGCAGGGCATTGGCGCCCGCATCGGCGAGCACCTGCTCTACACGGTCTGCGCGCTGGGGCTCGCCGCACTCGTCGCACTGCCCCTCGGGTTGTGGGTGGGCCACACCGGCCGGGCCCGGTGGCTGATCAGCTGGGCCAACGCGCTGCGCGCGGTGCCCAGCCTGGGCCTGCTCTTCGCGGCCGCGCTGTTCCTCGGCCCACACCTGCGGGGCGACGCGGCCTTTCTCGTCCCGGGGCTCATCGTTTTCGTGGTCCTGGCGGTGCCGCCGCTGCTCTCGGGCACGTATGCCGGGGTCGAGGCCGTCGACCCCGCCGCCCGGGACGCCGCCCGCGGGATGGGGATGACCCCGGCCCAGGTCTTGTTCCGGGTCGAGCTGCCGTGCGCGCTGCCGCTGATCCTCTCCGGCGTGCGGGCGGCCACGTTGCAGGTCGTGAGCACCGCCGTGATCGCCGCATACATCAGCCTCGGCGGCCTCGGGGTGTACCTCGCCCAGGGCCTGGCCTCTGGTGACTACCCGATGGTGGCCGGCGGGGCGATCGTCGTCACGTTGCTCGCGATGCTCCTCGACATCCTGCTCGCGGTGCTCACGCCGTATGCGGTCTCACCCGGACTTCGCCGCGGTGGGCACGCCCGGGCCGACGCGGTGGCCTCGCCGGGGGAGGATCCGTCCCGTCCCGCCCAGACGACCGCGCCTGCAGGGTGAACCGGCCACCGCGCGCTAAGTGGATGAACAGCGATGCGACGGTGGCGTTCCGACGCGCGCGGGGCAGACTGTGACCTACACCACCCGAGAATCGAGGACGCTATGACCGCTGCACACGTCGCCCGCCGGACCCTCGGGATGGCCGCCGCGCTGACCCTCGCGACCGGCCTGGCCGCCTGCGGCTCCGGCTCCGGCGACCCCCTCGCCACGGGGAACACGACCGCGACCGGGACCGGCTCCGGACAGCAGCTGGTGGTTGGCTCCGCCGACTTCTCCGAGAGCGCGGTCCTGGCCGAGATCTACGCCGGGGCGCTGCGCGCCAAGGGCGTCAACGCCTCGACCAGGCTGCGCATCGGCTCCCGCGAGATCTACATGCGCGCCCTCGACGACGGGTCGATCTCCGCGATCCCGGAGTACACGGGCGCTCTCGCCCTCTACCTCGACAAGAACTTCACCGGCACCGAGCCACAACAGGTCTACGACGCGATCGGCACCATGCTGCCCGACAAGCTCACGGTGCTGGATCGCTCGGTCGCCGAGGACAAGGACTCGCTCACGGTGACCCGCGCCACCGCTGACTCCCTGTCCCTGCGGACCATGGAGGACCTCCACGGCAAGAGCGGCAACCTGGTCCTCGGCGCGCCTCCGGAATTCGCCACGCGCGCCCAAGGCGTGCCCGGCCTGAAGAGCACGTACGACCTGACGTTCCCCGAGGTCCGCGCCCTCAAGGGCCAGGCGTTGGTCCAGGCGTTGGTCAACGGCCAGGTGGACGTCGCGAACGTCTTCACCACCGACCCGGCCATCAAGGCCAACGACCTCGTCGTGCTCGAGGACACCAAGCGCCTCTTCGGGACCCAGAACGTCGTGCCGCTGATCACCAAGGAGGCCGCCACGGAGCAGGTCCGGGACGCGCTCAACGGGGTCAGCGCCAAGTTGACGACCGACGGACTGCTCGACCTGGTGGCCAAGGTTGACAACGACAAGCGGGACGCCCCTGACGTGGCGAGGGAATGGTTGGGGGCCAACGGAATCGGCTGACCAGCCCTGCGGGGATGCGGACGGCGGGATACCCGTTTGGGCGGGCACAGGCCCCCCGCCTACCCTTGCGTCGTGATTCATGACGTGGGCGCCTCCGCCAGGGTGAGCACGCGCGGGGTGCGTCGATGCTGAGCCGACTACTGCGGGAGCGGCTGGCGCCCTACCGCACGTTCCTCGCGGCGGTCGTCGTGCTGCAGCTCTTCGCCACGCTGGCCAACCTCTACCTGCCCACCCTCAACGCCGACATCATCGACTTCGGCGTGGCCCGCGGCGACACCGACTACATCTGGCGAACGTCGGCGTACATGCTGCTCTGGAGCGTCGTGCAGGCGGTGGCGCAGATCGGGGCCGGCTGGTGCGGCGCGAACGCCGCGATGGGGATGGGGCGGGACGTCCGCGAGGCCCTCTTCACCCGCGTCATGTCGTTCTCGGCGCGCGAGCTCAGCCACTTCGGCGCGCCCTCCCTCATCACCCGCAACACCAACGATGTGCAGCAGCTCCAGCAGCTGACGGTGATGGGGCTGATCTTCCTGGTCGGGGCCCCGATCATGATGATCGGTGGCGTGATCATGGCGCTGCGCCAGGACGTGGGCCTGTCGTGGCTGGTGGCGGTCGCCGTGCCGGTGCTGGTGATCGCGATCCTGCTGATCGTGCGCCAGATGGTGCCTCTCTTCCGGGTCATGCAGGTGCGCATCGACGCGATCAACCGGGTGATGCGCGAGCAGCTGAGCGGCATTCGGGTGGTGCGCGCCTTCGTGCGGGAAGATCACGAGCGGGCGCGGTTCGCCGTCGCGAACGACGAACTGTCCGACACCACGTGGCGGGTCGGCGCACTCATGGCCCTGATGTTCCCGGTCGTGATGCTGGTGCTGAACCTGTCGACGATCGCGGTCCTGTGGTTCGGGGCGCACCGGGTCGATAACGGGGACATGCTGATCGGGTCGCTCTTCGCGTACATCAGCTACCTCATCCAGATCCTGATGTCCGTGATGATGGCGACGATGGTCATGACGATGGTGCCGCGCGCCGCCGTCTCGGCCGACCGGATCATGGAGGTGCTCGGCACGCAGTCCTCGGTCGCGGCGCCCACGGACCCCATCCGGGTCGCCGGCGGCGTGAGCGGGCTCGTGGAGCTGGAGCGGGTGGAGTTCACCTACCCCGGCGCCGAGGAGCCCGTCCTGCACGACATCTCCTTCATCGCCCGGCCCGGGACGACCACGGCGATCATCGGCGGCACCGGTTCGGGCAAGACGACGCTGGTCAAGCTGCTGCCGCGGCTGTTCGACGCCACGGGCGGGCAGGTCAAGGTCGACGGCGTGGACGTCCGCGACCTGGACCCGGATGCCCTGTGGCAGCGGGTGGGCATCGTGCCGCAGAAGCCATACCTGTTTTCCGGGACGGTGGCCAGCAACCTGCGCTTCGGCAACCCCCAGGCCACCGACGAGGAGCTGTGGCAGGCGCTGGAGATCGCGCAGGGCAAGGACTTCGTGGCGGCGATGGATGGCGGCCTGGAGGCCCCGATCGCCCAGGGGGGCACCAACGTCTCGGGTGGCCAGCGGCAGCGCCTGTGCATCGCGCGGGCCCTGGTGGCCCGACCAGAGATCTACCTCTTCGACGACAGCTTCAGCGCCCTGGACCTGGCGACCGACGC
>CAKUSI010000195.1 GCA_934678955.1 uncultured Austwickia sp.
GCTGAGTCCCGGCGGCTTGCTGGAGATCCTCTCGGTCGACTCCACCGTCGAGGTCGACCTCCCGGCGTGGTGCCGCCTCACCGGCAACGAGCTCATCCACGTCCGCCGCGGCACACTCCGCGCCGGCGACCGGGAGCTGCCGCAGTGGAGCTTCCTGGTCAGCAAGGGCCCGTTCGCGCAGGCCGGCGCCACCGCCACGCCGACACCCCCGCCGGCATCCGTGGCGGATGGCGCGGCCGGTGCCCAGGCCGCCGCGGCGGCGTCCGACGCCGACGATCCGATTCCTGCCGGGAAGAAGAAGTCCCGCAAGAAGCCCCAGATGGCGATCGTGCAGGAGGTCGTGAAGCCGCACATCCCGACCGAGCTGCCGACCCCCGCACCAGCGCCCGCCATCGAGCCGCTGTCCGTGGTCAACCTGGGCAGCTGGCCGCGCCCACCGTGGCTCCTGCGGGCCCTCCACGAGCACCTGGAGGGGCGTCTGTCCGACGAGGAGTTCCAGGCCACGGCGGACGACGCCGTCCGGCTCGCGGTCGCGTCCCAGGTCCGCGCCGGCACCGACGTGGTCAGTGACGGCGAGATGCGCCGGGACAACTACTCCAGCTTCGTCGGCGGGCTGCTGGACAACTGCCAGCTCATCCCGATCACCGACCTGCTCCCCTACGTCGACGACCCCGTCGAGTTCGAGCGGGAACTGCGCGCCCTCGACGTGCCCGCCGGCGAGATCCGCCACCCCGCGGTCTTCGGCCCGCTCGGCCGTTCTCGGCCGCTCGGGGTGCACGAGGCACAGTTCGCGATGACGCTCACCGACCGGGCGGTCAAGGTGGACCTGCCCGGCCCATACCTGCTGACCCGCACCATGTGGATGGAGTGCATATCGGATCGGGCGTACGACACCCGTGAAGACCTCGCCCGCGACGTCGTACGGATCCTCCGCGAGGAGATCCACCACCTGCTCGCCGCCGGGGTGGCGCTGGTGCAGCTCGACGAGCCGGTGCTGACCGAGGTGCTCTACGGGGAAGTCGGCGCGGGCGGACGCACGTTCATGTGCGGCGCCCTCGGGGAGCGGCGCGGCACGGACGAGGAGTTGGCGTTCGCGCAGGACCTGCTGCAGGAGGTGACCGCGGGCCTGCCCGCCGACCGGCTGGCCGTGCACGTCTGCCGCGGCAACTGGACCCCGGACGAATCCAAGGCGCTGGCCGGTGACTACCGGCCGCTGACGCCGCTGCTCGCCTCGCTCAACGTACACACCCTGATGCTCGAGCTGTGCACCCCCCGTGCCGGGGAACTGGACGCGCTGGCCGGAGTCCGCGACGACCAGCGGCTCGGCGTCGGGGTCTTCAACCAGAAGAACCCGTCGGCGGAGACGTACGAGGCCGTGCTGGCGCGGGCGCAGCAGGCGATCTCCACGTTCGGGCGGGAGCGGGTGCTCATCAACACGGACTGCGGGTTCGCGACGTTCGCGGACAACCCGATCCTGGCCGCTCAGGAAGCCGAGGACGCACTGGCCCTGCTGGCCCGCGTGCGGGATCACCTGCGCGGCTGAGGATCGCCGGCGCCCCCGCGGACGGACCGGCCACACCTACGTTGTACGTCAGCGGCTCCTGGTGGGTGTGGCCTGTTCGAGGGCGCGCTCCACGGCCTCGTACACCATGCCGTCCGGATCACGCATCATGCGCGTGAAGCCGGCGGTGACCTCGGGGGAACAGCCGGGGTGGGCCCTCACGGCGACGCCGGGTCCGCTGTCATACGACACGTAGAGGACGTTAGCGGCCGTCGTGCGCGTCCTCCGCCGCGACGCCCGATCCGTCGCCGGGCCCGCCGTCCCGAGACGCACGTTCGGCGTCCAGAGCCTCCCCGTAGGTGCGGTACTGGGGCGGCTGAGCCTGCGGCGTCTCTGGTCCGCTCGAAGGGCCGGCGGAGGCGCCTGCCGGCGGCCCGGCGGGCGCGGACCAGCCCTGCGACCCCGGCGCCGACTGCGCTGGACCCTGCGGCGGGCCCCACGTCGGCTGGCTGGGCGGGGTCCCCGCACCGGGCAGGCTCCCGGGGACGCCATGGCCGCCGCGCCTCATGTCCTCCAGCAGCCTCCGGGCGTTGCCGACCAGGTGCGCCTCGACCAGCAGTTCGTACCTGGTGGCCACCACCTGCGTGACCGACGTGAAGTCCCGGGAACCGCCGGCCATCCGGTAGAACAACCACGCCCAGACCAGACCGAACATTGCGCCCGCCAGCACCGCGGACAGGAACATGGCGAACCCCATGCCGGGCACGAACAGCCACATCAGCGATCCGAAGAACAGGCCCATCCAGGCGCCCGATGCCGCCCCGGAGGCGATCACCCGCCCACTGGTCAGCCGGCCCGTGACCCGTTCCACCTGGCGCAGATCCGTGCCCACGATCATCACGTTCTGCACCGGGAACTCGTGGTCGGACAAGTAGTCCACGGCCTTCTGCGCGTGCTCGTACTCGTCGAACACCCCCAGGCTCATCGGCTGCTGCAGCTGCAATTTGCTGGTCGGAATCCGTGCGCCCGGCGCCTGGGTCATGAAACCTCCTGACACGTGCGCGCAGTGGACCCGCGCGCCATCAACCCTCGAATCAGAAACGTCTCACACCCAGCCACCGTTCCGCCTGTCGAGACATGTCCGATGGCTCAGCTCCTCACGCCCCGCCGCGGCCACGCATCGCTTCGCTCGCTCTGCCCTCCGCTGAGGCAGCCGGTCAGCCGCGGAGCTTGTAGTCCTTCAGCAGAGAGCGGCCGATGATCATCTTCTGGATCTCGGCGGTACCCTCGCCGATCAGCAGCATCGGGGCCTCGCGGTAGAGCCGCTCGATCTCGTACTCCTTGCTGTACCCGTACCCGCCGTGGATCCGGAAGCTCTGCTCCACGACGTCCGCGCAGTACTCCGCAGCCAGATACTTCGCCATCCCCGCCTCGACGTCGTTGCGCTTGCCGGAGTCCTTGAGCTTGGCGGCCATCACCATCATCGCGTGGGCCGCCTCGACCTTGGAGGCCATGTCACCGATGCGGAAGAGGATCGCCTGGTGGTCGATCAGCTTCTTGCCGAACGTCTCCCGCTGCTGCGCATACGCGATGCCGAGCTCGAACGCCCGCCGCGACACCCCGCAGGCCCGCGCGGCCACGTTCACGCGGCCGACCTCCACGCCGTCCATCATCTGGTAGAAGCCCTTGCCGGGCTCGCCACCCAGGATCTGCGCCGACGTCGTCTGGTAGTTCTCCAGGATGAGCTCGGTCGTGTCGACGCCCTTGTAGCCCATCTTCTCGATCTTGCCCGGCACCGTGACGCCCGGCGCAGTGTTGCCGAAGCCGGGCTCCTTCTCGACCAGGAACGTCGACATGTTCTTGTAGACGCTGTCCGCGCCGGTGTCGGTCTTGACCAGCACGGCGGTCAGGTTGGACGAGCCACCGTTGGTCAGCCACATCTTCTGGGCGTTGACCGTCCAGGCGTCGCCGCCCGTGTTGACCGCCTTCGACTTGATCGCCGACACGTCGGACCCGCAGCCGGGCTCGGACATCGAGAAGGAGCCGCGCACCTCGCCGGTGGCCATCTTGGGCAGGTAGCGCTGCTTCTGGTCCTCGGTGCCGTGCTGCAGCAGCATGTACGCCACGATGAAGTGCGTGTTGATGATGCCGGAGACGCTCATCCAGCCGCGGGCGATCTCCTCGACCGTCAGCGCATAGGTCAGCAGCGACTCGCCGAGACCCCCGTACTCCTCGGGGATCATCAGGCCGAAGATCCCCATCTCCTTCATCTGGTCGACGATGGCCTGCGGGTACTCGTCCTTGTGCTCCAGCTCGTTGGCCACGGGGATGATCTGGTCCTCGACGAACTCGCGGACCAGCGCGATCAGCTCGGTCTGCTCCTCCGTGAGTCCTTCGGTGCGCTGCAGTCGGGACATGTCCACCTCCGTTGGCGGCCGGGTCATCTCCCGGCGTGGTGCGTTCGCGTCGAGCCGTTCGCGGCGGGGCCGCGGAGCCGATCCACTTCGTACGGTATGCGGTGCCGCCGACATCCGTACGGGTAGTTGCGGGCACTCCGGCACGGGCCGCCGCGCGCTCGACCTGGCGCGAGGATAGCCCGCCGACACCCGACGCCATCCGGCGAACGGGGGTGACGCCTGCCACGTCGGGGCACGCCGCCGAGGCGAGCGACCTCACACCGTGGCGGGTCGGGGGCGCTCCGGCCCCGCCCGTACGATGGGGGCGCTCCCCGCCCCCGCCCTGAGCTTCGTCGACCCGCGGTGATGGCAGCCCCCTGATCCGACGCCCACCCTGACCCGACCATCCTCATCCGACGCCCACTCTGTCCCGACCATCCTCATCCGACGCCCATTGGGAGGACCCGTGCTCGACGTGATCGTCATCTGCCTCTGGGTGACGACCGCAGCGGGCGTGGTCCTGCTGATCGCGGCAGCGATCGGCAGGCTCCCGCGAAAGGCTTCGCTCACGCTGGTGGGGATCGCCCAGGCCGCGAGCATGGTGAGCGTGATTGCCGGCGTCGCGGGGCTGATCAGCGGTTGGGAGTCTCCCGAACTCGCCACCCACATCGGGTACCTGCTGACCGTGCCGCTGATCACGCCGGCGGGGTTCGCGCTCACGTACAAGAAGATCGACCGCGCCGGGCTGGCCATCCTCGGCGTCGCGGTCCTGATCACGGCGGTGATGATCGTGCGCCAGGTGCAGACCCTCGGCCTCGACTTCGGGCACCTCAATGTCTAGGAACATGTGTGAGTGCCGTGCCTAAGCGCGCGGAGCCGGGGCGGCCGGAGACCGCGTTCCAGCCCCCGTCGGCTGCGCGCGGCGTCGCCACGGCGCCGGGTCCGGGGACGCTATTCACCTTCCTGTACGGGGTATTCGCGGTCGGCGCGACGTCCCGCAGCGTGGTGCAGTGGATCACCAAGGCCGAGCACGCCCCGTTCGCGTACGCCCTCTCCTCGCTCGCCGCCTGCGTGTACGTGATCGGCTTCGTGCTGCTGCTCCGCTGGGGGCACCCGGGATCCCGCCGCGCGATGCGGGTGCTGTGCCTCGTCGAACTGGCCGGCGTCCTGGTGGTGGGCACCCTGAGCCTCGCGCGCCCGGACCTGTTCCCGGACTCGACGGTCTGGTCCTATTACGGCGTCGGCTACCTGCTGCTCCCGGCGATTCTGCCGATCATGGTGCTCCGCTGGCTGCGTCGCACCGACGGCGCGCCCGCCTGACCCCGTCTTCGTACGTTTCCCGCCCACGGGCGCCAAGCGCCACCCCCAACCAGCGCGAACGCGTACCGATCCCGCCCACGGGCGGCAACTGGCACCGCCAACTAGCGCGAACTCGTACGTTTGCCGCCCACGGGCGGCAACTGGCACCGCCAACCAGCGCGAACGCGTACACATCCCGCCCACGGGCGCCAAGCGCCACCACCAACCAGCGCGAACGCGTACCGATCCCGCCCACGGGCGGCAACTGGCACCCCCAACCCGCACGAACGCGTACCGATCCCGCCCACGGGCGCCAAGCGCCACCGCCAACCAGCACGAACGCGTACCAATCCCGCCCACGGGCGCCAAGCGCGACCGCCAACCAGCGCGAACGCGTACCGATCCCGCCCACGGGCGGCCACGGCGTCAGCACCTGACATAGCCGTAGGGTGACCCACCTCGACGCAGGACGACACACCCCGCCAGCGTGAGTCACCCCCACCCCCAGGTTGGCTACCCGACAGCAATGTCGCGTCACAGCCGCGATGCGACCTCACGGATGTAGTCGCCGTAGCCCTCCAGTACGGGAGGAACCGCCCCAGCGACGATCTCCAGGTCCACGCGCACGTACCCGTGCAACAGCACATTGCGCATCCCCGTCGAGCCTTGGAGTTGTCGGGCCAGGTCATCGGTCAGCCAACCAGCCGTCGCCATCGTCTCGAAGCCCTCGCGCAAGCCCGCGGGAGCCCGACCGAGCACACGCGCGGTCACGTGCATGTTGATCTCTGTGGCGAGAGTGACGACCTGCGACAGGACCCTCTCCACCTGGAGACGGAGACCAAGATCCGTCCCCAGTCGGCCCGCCGTCACGGGACCGAGGGAGGCGAGGTGATCGAGCAGTTCACGCATGGCCAGCAGACGTGCTCGCACCCGGTCAGCATCCCACCTGGCTCACGTCGACCTCACCGACCCGTCCGCAGCATCTCGGTCTGCAACGCGCGCAGGCGGCGGGTGTCCTCGTACGCCATGTAGGCCCTGATCTCCCGTTCCGTCGTCACGGACAGGTGCGTCTCGTACAGCACCCGCGATCCGAGCATCGCGGCCCTCTGCGCCACCGGACCCGCCCGGTCCAGGTCCATGACGTCGACATGATCGCCGGGCACCAGTTCGCCGAGCGCATTGACGACCCCCAAGAAATCCCGCTGCGCACCCGGGGCAAAACCCACGGCCAGGTCAATGTCTCGCGGCTCGATGTCCATGGGCCCGGTGGCGGCGCTTCCGAACAGCGTGAGGATCTCGACGTCGAAGTCGCGGCACAACTCCGCCAACTCCCCGCTCGCCACGGCCTCCTCGAGCCGGGCCAGAGCCTCGCGTACGCCGATCACACGCACCTCCCCACGCGTCGGCAGCCGTTGGTAGGAGCGTACGCGTCGCCCGCCATCGGCCGAGCGAGCCCGGACCCGGCGCGGGCGCGATCCGGGGGTGGGGTGCGCGCGCGTAGGAGCGTGGATGGGTCTGGCGGGAGCGGGGAGCGCAGCGACCCGCGGATGGTTGCCACGCAACCCGCGGGCGCGATCCGGGGGTGGGGTGCGCGCGCGTAGGAGCGTGGATGGGTCTGGCG
>CAKUSI010000196.1 GCA_934678955.1 uncultured Austwickia sp.
AGAGCGCGTCGAGGACGTGCATGGCGTCGCCGGTGATGAGCAGGTTGTCGGTCGTCGGGGTCGGCAACTCCGCGGGACGATCGGCGGGCATTGCTGCCTCCACTCGCTCGACCTCGTGGAGCAGGCGGACCTCTGCGACGCGGCGATCTGAGGGGTCGACGAAGGTGTAGTCGTAGCGTCCGTCGCCGGTGGAGAGGAGCGCCTTGTCCTTGTCTGTCCACGTCAGTTCGAGACGCCCCTCATGTTTGGCCACGGTCCTACTCTGCCAGTCGCCGCCGACAGTCTCTTGGCAGTCGACGTGTTCAGAGATGGCGGGTTCCCCATATGGCCCGCACGTCGTCGAGGGCGTGGCGTAGTGGGCCGATGTATGTCGACACGTCTGCTTGGGTGAAGGGCCATGGTTTCTGGTAACCGAGCATCCAGCGACGGAGGACTGCCGCCGCGGTCGCGGGATCTGGGGCGTCGATGAGGGGCCAGGCTTGCTCGAGTGTCCGATCCGCGTCTGGGGCGGTCCAATGCTCGACGGGGTCGCGCTGGTTGCGGCGTTGCAGCGTGCGGTGGATGGCAACGCTCTGCCGCCACCCCTTGACGGTGGTGGCAGGGTCGGTCTCGTATCCAGCGATGGAGGCGTCTTCTGCAGCCAGCAGTCGCTGGGCGGCGTTGGTCCTGCGTCGGGCGTCGAGAGGCGCATTGGCGATTGGAGTCGTGGTCAGGGACTCGCCGCAGACCAGGCAGCCTCTCGGTGGAGTGCGGTGGGCTTCCCACGCGTCGTAGCGTTGGAGTTTGCCGCAGTGGGGGCAGTGGTCGTGGAGCCAGATCTCGTGATCGTCGCAGGTGCAGATCCAGGGCAGCCGCCATTCGATTCGCCAGTAGCCGTTCTCGTCGAGGCACCAGGGGCAGTACCTGGTGTTGAGGTAGTCGATCCAGGGACGATGCAGCCGTTGCCGGTGTCCGAGCAGGCGTAGATCCAGGACGACCGGGTGCCAGCGCGCTAGTTGGAGGTCGTCGAGGTCATCAGGCCGGAGGCCGAGGCGCTCGGCGATCCTGTGGGTGGTGTCGGGGCCGAGTAGGAGGCCGGTGGTTTCGCCGCAAGCGAGGTCGAGGTCGATCGCGAGCATGCGTGGGGTGGTGCCCAGGGCGTGGGCAGTACGGCGCAGGTAGGAGGCGAAGCCTTCCCCGATGCCAGGCTGGACACGAAGCGGAATCGTCACGGAATCGCCATCACTCGCGAGGTGATCTCGGTGAGGAGTGCGCCGTGGCTGGCGTGGATGTCGGCGAGGTCTTGGGTCTCTGGCCGGCCACGAAGGCGTCGACAGGCCCAGTGGAGGTGGAGCCACAGTTCGATCACGGGACGCCGCACGTCGGGTGCTGCGGCGGCCACCGCGGCGATCGTCTCGGTGGTGATGGCTTGGTGGCGGGCCCGGTAGTCGATGCGGGCGTCGGTAACCGCGCGCGCCGACTCGGTGACGTGGTCCCAGAAGCGTTCGAGGCGTCCGGCGTGCTCGAGTGTCGCTTGGAGGTGAGCAAGGGGGCGCATGGGGGTGGTGCGGATGTGGCCATGGCCCCAGGGGGCGCCGACGCCCAGCTGCCAGACCGCGGCCGCGCACAGGGTTCGGCCCCTGTTGAGGGGGATGTCTCCGCAGAGGAGGGCGAGGTCGGGTAGGTAGAGGTGGAGCGGCAGCAGCTCGGGGTGGTGGCTGGGGTTGGACGACAGGCCAGCGACGGGCTCGATGGGTGGTTCGCGGTAGCGAACGAGGACGGCGTAGTGGGGTGGGTCCGGCAGTCGTGTCAGGTCGAGGATGACGCGGCTGCGCCCGGGGTCGCCCCACGCGAAGTTGAGGTCGTGGGTAGTGCGGTTCTGGGCGACACGGCGCTCGATGGGCTTGCGGACGGCGTCCGGGATCGGGATTCCGGGCGGGCTGAGGAGGTGGCGTCCGGCAGGGATGACGGTGTCGATGGTGTCCCGTCGTCCGGTCCACGCGGTGGCCATGATGAGGAGGTCGGAGATGAACGTCTCCGGTTCGGTCCACGGGATCTCGTCGCCGTCACCGTCGAGAATCGTCAGGATCTTGACCTGGATCGAGGTCTCCTCGGGGGAGGCCGGCCGTGGGCGCCAGTCCGCAGCAGGGGTTAACCACTCGCCGTGGTGGGGGCAGATGGCCTGACAGGTCGTCAGCCACGTCAGGGACCAGTGGTGTGGGTCTTCGCTTCTACAACTCGGGCAGTGTGCAAGCGCCTTGTGACTGCGGACGGCGGGTGCCCAGACGATGGATTCCTCACTTCGGTTGAGCGGATCGAGGCGTTCGCGGTGGGTGGCGTCCCATCGGCAGGAGATCGTCTCGAAGTGCTGGAGGAACATCGCGCGTATCTCGTGGTCGTCGAGGTGGAAGTGGTTGGCCAAACGCTTGTAGCTCGCCTGCAGGGCGGCGATGCCGAGACTCCGCCGCATGCGAATAGCACGATGCGACGTCTGCGTCGAGGGTAGGAAGGGCGCGAGCAAGTCCAGGGGATGTTGGACGCCGACGGCGAACGCGGTTCGTCGCAGGTAGCCGTGCCAGGCCTCGCCCGGGACCGGCTCGACGCGGACGGGGAGAGGTGGGATCACCGTGCCCCCGGTTTCGTGACGATCAGGGCGTTGCGATCCAGCGGCTTGTCGTGGCTGGCGGCCCACACGGCGGCACGGAGCAGCCATTCGATGGCCGTGCCGGGGCGTCCGTGGGCGCCGGCCACGAGGTGGTCGATGGTGGTCTTGGTGCCGAGGCGGTTCTGCTTGGGACCGCGCGGAAGCGCAAGGTAGTCGCTGATGTGGGCGATCAGGCGTAGCCAGTCGGGGTGGATCTGCTCGGCTTCATCGTGGCTGGGCCACGGGCGTAACCGGACCCAGTGGCTGCGGTTGAGCAGCTGCGCGGCGGTGACGCGTCCGGGCCCGCTGTCGGCGAACAGCGGGTGGTTGCGCAACTCGATGCCTGCAAGCACAAGGGTCAGAGGGAGGCCGGTGACGAGCGCCTTGATCGAATCGGCGATCGACCGGGCATCCTTCCCGCCGAAGGCGCGCAGAGCGTGGACGTCATCCAGGAAGACCGTGTGCAGCCCCATGGGTTTGCTGGTGTGGGCCAGTTGGTGCAGGTACTGGGCCAGAGTGGGCCGTGGCGATGGTGGCGGCAGGTGGCAGAAGCCGGCGATCGCGCCTGCAACGGAGCGTCCCTCGCCACCGGAGGTCGCGTTCACGTAGGCCCACGGGATCGAGAGTGGACGCCGACCCTGGTCGCGGTCTTGGTCCCAGGTCAAGTGCGCCTGCGCGAGGGCGGTGTCGAGGACGAGCGTCGTCTTCCCGAAGTGGGCCGGGCCGTCGATGACTACCAAGCGGCGGGCCCCCAGTGGCCGTGACGCGTTGAATGCCTGGACTTCCTCGATGGCGCGGCGGACGGCGACGGCGTCCGGGGTGTGGATGAACGGCATCGCGTAGATGTAGTCCACGAACCCGCCCACGTCGTCGAGGTCTCCGATGGCTTGCGGGGGTCGATCCGGCGCCGATCGGATCGTGTGCCAGTCCTCGAGCAGGTTGGGCTGGAAGCCGGTCTGGATCATTCGGCGGCCTCCTGCCAACCCAACCCGAACTCGGTGAGGTCGACCACGTCTTCCTCTTCTTCATCGTCGGGTTCGTCGAAGCGCACGCGGTGGACGCCGCCCACCAGGGCGCGGTACTGCGGGGCGGCGTCCTCAAGGTCGTGGGCCCACGCCTGTCGTCGGGTGGCCTCGAAAGCGGCCAGCCGTTGCTGACGACGGTCCTCGAAGACCCCCCGCGACCACGCCATCGCCAGCTCAGCCAGCGCCTGGACGCGCTGGGTCTCCGTCAGCCCGCGCCGCCCCGCATCAGCGGAGGCGACCGCCGCCTGGAAGAGCGCCTCGCCGAAGGGTGCAACCGTCCGGCCGGCTCCCCCAGCCAACGGCACACACAGCCACTGGCGCGTGAGGGGGTGCTGGACGAAGACCCGCGAGAGGTCGTAACGGTCGAAGCGGACGTCGATGAGGTGGCCCGCCCGCCCGATGCCTGGCTGGACAACGCTATGCAGGTCCATGAGCTCGTCGGACTGGTAGACCAGCCCGTTGAGGTTGATGCCGTAGTCCTCCAGCTTGCGCGGTTCGGAGCTGAGGAAGTCCACCACCCGCCACGGGTCGGTGGGCAGCGCGACGCTTCCCATGACGGTGAGGTAGTTCTCCAGGACCTGTTGCGGGGTGGGCCGCAACGCTGGGTTGAGCGGGTCCCGTAGCCCGGAGTGCTCGGTGTTGTTGTAGGTGGTCAGGAAGAACGACCACAAGGCGTCCTGCAGGTCGCCGACGGTGAGGCACTCCTGGCCATCCGCCTGACGTGGATGGTTGGCGACCGAGGCGCCCTTGTAGCCGCTGTCGAGGAACAGCGACTGGACGGTGTCGATGACCCGGTGGACCGACTCGACGATCCCCTTGGTCCAGCCAGCTCCGGGCGGGCAGTAGATCAGGTTGATGCCGTTGCGGACCGCGGCATTGATCAGGTGCAGGGACTCGTTCTCGCGGCCGTGGTCGAGGACCACGAACGTCGGCTGGCAGCCCAGCTTGGCGCCCAACGGGTCGGGCGGACGGACCCGTGCACCCTCGGGCCCCCCGGCGATGGCCACGAACCGCGGTAGCCCCCGGATCAACTGGTACTCGAACGGCCAGCCGGCACGGGTGATCTGCGGACGTCCCATGTCCCAGAGCAACATCGCCACGTCGCGTGAGCACGGCACGTTCGCGACCACCCGGCAGGCGACGACCATGCGCGTGTACACGTCGATGCCGGTCAGGATGTAGGCCTTGGCCCGGCCCACGTGCGGGAACCACGGGTGCATCGTCGTCTCGGTCGCGTCGACTTGGACGATCTCCCCCGGTCGACTGGCCACTAAAGATCCGTAGCTGCGTCCCACGACGGCTGTTCGGTTGCGCCGCGACTTCGCTTCACGGTGTAGCGCGCGACCGCGTGTGAGTTCACCCAGGATGGTCTGGAGTTCGTCCGCGGTGAAGTTGATGTTTATCCCGGCCTCCCAGAGCCTCGCCTGGGCGAGCGCTGCGAGCACCCCGTGCTCGACGCGGGGCCGCGCCGGCTGCTCCTCGAGGAACGAACTCAGGACCTCCCGGGCATCGTCAGGGAGGTCCGGCAGTCCCAGGAGCACGCGTCGGTTCCCGTGGATCAGGGAGTGCAGGCCCCCTTCCTTGAAGGCAGCCAGCTGTCGGTACAACTGTGCGACCGACCATGGTTCCAGGCCGGCCGCCTCGAGGTCGCTGGACATCGTCTGCAGGCGCTCCGACTGCGTGGTGCGGGCGGGGTCGAAACGCGGGTCGAGGACGCCCTCCAACCTGTCGAGATCGACCAGGCCGCGCCGGCTGCCCGTGAGGATCTGAAGGAGGTCACGGGCGCGCCCCTCCACTTGGTCCCGTTCGGGTCCTCGGAGTGAATGCCACAGCCACGAGTTCGGCAACTCGAGGAGGTCGGGGGGTGGGGCCGTCACTTGCTGCTGAGGCGAGGCCCGCGCCAGGAACTCGACGAGGCCAACGCGCTGCAGGATTCCGACTGCGTCGACCACGGCCACATGCCGGACGGCGCCACCCTGAGGACTTGGTCCCTGATTCGCAGTGCGCTAGCTCGAAGGGACGATCCTTATGGCCGAGTCTACGGCCACTTCTTTGTGCTGCCCAGAGTGGCCTCGCCATGTCAGTTGACGGCCGAGTACGGAGCTCCCGACGCGGCCGGTCGTTCGTGTCGTTGCTGCCGGACATGCCGGGAATCCGGTGCCCTTGGGATCTCGCGGCCAAGGTTGTCTCCGACGATGACCGGTGCCGCGCCGTCGCCGAGTCCGCCATGGTCTCATTCGTTCGGCGAGGCGGCTCGGCGTCCACATGCCTCGCGGTGTCGCGCGCGACAGACCTGCTGCCGACGATGCTGGAGTTGGTTCGCGTCCCTTCGTCGCATGTAGGGATGCCCAACTACATCGGTGTGACCGTAGTCCCCGACGGGCCTGGCCTCCGGCGCGGGGTGTGGTTCGAGTCCTTCAACGAGCTGCACCACCTGCTCGACTTGATGATTGATGGTGGCAGCAGATCGGTCGTCACTCAGCCAGCGCCGTTCGAATGGTGCTTCCCCAAGGGCGGGGTCCGAGAACACACCCCGGACATTCTCGTGACCGATGCCGACGAACGGCCGGTCCTGGTGGACGTCACACGAGCACAGAAGGTCACCGACGACGCTGCCTTGCTGACGATCCTCGCGTTGACCGCGGCAACGTGCGCCGCGCTCGGGTGGGGGTACGAGGTACGAACGGAACTCCCTCCCCAGCGATGCCGCAACCTTCGGTTCCTCGCCGGATTCCGGGACGAGTTGCCCGCCGCCACGGAGGTTCTCGAGGCCGTGCGATCCGCCTCCAGATTCGATGAACTCGAGCGCGCCCTTGGCGGAGGCGACAGCCGGGCGAAGGCCCTGCGGGCGGTTGCAAACGGCGCGGTGCATCTCGATCTCGACCAAGGCATCGCCCCGCATTCCGCCGTCTCCACTGCACCGGTCATTTCCGCACGTCCCTGGCTGGTGCCGTTGTGACGCGGATCGAGCAGGTCCGACCCGGTGCGCTCTTCTCGCTCGACGGCACGGCGGCAAGGCTGGTGGCGTTCGAGCGAGACGAGACCGGCCTCGTGGCGGCGTCACTCGTCTTTGTGGGCTCAACCCCTTAGCCTCGATCCACCGATCCGATGGGCCGTGTGATCTCGGGTGGGGTCTCTGGGTGGGGTCACTTGTTTTCGTGGCGG
>CAKUSI010000197.1 GCA_934678955.1 uncultured Austwickia sp.
TCGTGACGAATGGATCTGGGCATCTGGTCTGTGACCTCGTCGATTGCACGGCGAAACTGTGGTCTGAGAACGGCCAGATCACGACTAGTCCCTGAAAGGTAGTCTTTTCGCCCTTCTCTCAGGGCATCCTCCCATGATCCGACAGCAAGGGCCGTCATCGGGTGCCCCGTCGCTAATTCCGCAAGTAGCGACCCAAGGCCATAAAGATCAGCTGCCCGGAAATCTAATCCGTTTTGCCCGCCTTGGAACCAAAGGAACTCGGGTGGGGCAAAGCGACGGTCACCTCGTCCACATAGATAGTCCTGCGAGAGCAGCCTTGGAGCCACGGAAAGGTCTCTAGATCGACCGAGGTCCGCAATTCGGACTTCCGTCCGACTGCCGCTGACCATGAGAAGACAGTTTTCGGCCTTGATGTCCCGATGCACAACCTCCTTGAGATGCATCTGATGAATACCCTTGACCGCCCCTCGCCAAAGTGAGATTCGGTCAGCCCACGCAAGCCCAGCTAGCCTCACTGGGTCTTGCGTCAATTCGTCGAGGGACCCAGACGCCAAGCTAAGGACATGGTACCTAATGGGCAGCGGCACGGCGGCCCCACCCAATGACATTGGAATGTCCGCAATGCCGGAGTCGACTAGGGTAATAACCCCCTTGCACTTAGTCAGCTTTCGCAGGAGTTCGCCTTCCGCGTCGAACTCGGTGCTGGCGTGAGCATCGCTAATGGGCATCAACAGCTTGACGGCTACTTGGCCCTGCGTCATCACGTGGCGGGCTTGGAAGACGAGACCGAAGCCCCCACGACCCAAGCAGCATTCGAGCCGGTACGAGCCAAGATCCTGGCCCGGCAGCACCGCGATGAGACTCTCGGCGAGCGAGGTCACCGAGCTGCCTGCGTCCCGTACTGGGCCCGAAGGCGCTCGATCTCCGAAGGATGCTCCTGGAGGATTCGGATGATGTCTGACGGAACCTCCCCCTGCGCAAGGGTGATGGCCTCCGAGGAGACACCGTAGTACTCTGATAGGCGTTCCGAAACCTCGACGCCAAGACCCCGCCGCCCCCGCTCCAGCCGTGACAACTGGGATGGTGCGATTCCAATGTCGGCGGCCGCAGAGCGCAGCGAACGACCTTGCTGCTGTCGGAGGTCGCGCAGCAACGAGGCGGCGTTCTGCTTGGAGGGCATGTCATGGACTATAGGACGTGTTGCCAACATCGGCAACAGGTGACTGTGGACGCGTATGAAACGCCGTCCCCGGTAGTCAACCAGGCCGCCATGTTGCCCCGGCCGCAAGGGCGTGGCTCACGTGGGTAAGGCGAGAGTTGTCAGGAGGGGCCTAGGTGTTGCGAAAAGCGGGCAGCTTGGCTCTCACGCGCCGCTCGTCGTTGTGGGATCTGGTCCGCTCGGGTGAAATGTCCGCTCCTGGGCAGTTGACTGCGATCACGACCATGACGTGGGTCAGCGGGCTTCCGGGGGCGTCCTCCGGACCGCCCGCCAGTGCGTTGGTCATCAAAGGCCCCCCTCACGGATTGTCAGACAGGCGGTGGAGTGTGTCGTCGGTAGCGTGGACTTCGGGAGGGTGATGTGACGAGCGAGATGGCTGGCGATTCCGCTGAGTTGCGGAAGGCGCGTGGCGCGTTCTTCACCCCGCCTGAGGTGACCCGCTTCCTGTGTGAGTGGGCGATCACGTCCCCCGGGGATCGGGTGTTGGAGCCGAGTTGCGGTGATGGCGCGTTCTTGTTGGCGGCTGTCGAGCGGATGCGTGAGTTGGGTGGTCGCGTGCCGTTGCGCGCCCACGAACTGCATGAGGCCTCGGCCACCGACGCCCGCCAGCTGCTGGCCACGACCGGGTATCCGGGTCAGGTGGTGGTCGGGGACTTCCTCGCGTCCCCGGCTGCGCAGTCGGTCGATGCGGTGGTCGGGAATCCGCCCTACATCCGGTACCAGGGGTTCACCGGTGAAGCGCGCGCCACTGGGCTGGCGGCGGCGCTGGCGCAGGGCGTCCGGCTGAGCAGGTTGGCAAGTTCGTGGGCGCCGTTCGTGGTCCATGCGGCAGGCTTCTTGTCCCCGCGGGGACGGTTGGCGTTGGTGTTGCCGGCGGAGTTGTTGGCCGCCAACTACGCGGCTGAGGTGCGTGACTTCCTGCTCAAGCGGTTCGCTCGCGTCGGCGTCGTGTTGATCGGCGCGCAAGTGTTCCCCGGCGTCCAGACCGAGGCGGTGTTGCTCCTCGCGGAGGGATCGGGTGGCACCCACGGGGTGGAGTTCGCCACGGTAGCTGACGCTGCCGAACTCGACAACGTTTCATTCGACCTCGTGTTGGACGTCCGGGCCGGAGAGCGGTGGACGACCGCCCTGGTTTCGACGGAGGCCCAACATGAGTTGTCGCGCTTGGCGGACGCGGGTTGGCTGTCGCTGCTGTCCGCGTGGGGGCGAATCAGCTTGGGCGCCGTCACGGGCAACAATCGGTACTTCACGCTCAGTCCGGCTCAGGCGGACGAGTGGGGGTTGGCCGCTTCGGACGTGGTGCCGATCTCCCCGGCGGGCTCCTCGCACCTGCGGGCGCTGAGCATTACCCGGGCGGGCCATGCCAGCCTGGGGCAGGCGGGAGCGCGGACGTTGTTGTTCCGTCCTGAGGAGCCGTCCGCGGCTGCCCGCGCGTACATCGCGCACGGTGAGTCGTTGGGGGTGCCGGAGGCGTACAAGTGCCGGGTCCGGACGCCGTGGTGGCGGACGCCGTTGCCGGCCCCGCCGGAGGTGTTCTTCACCTACATGAACGAGGCCACCCCGCAGTTGGCGGCCAACCCGGCCGGGTTGCACTACCTGAACTCGGTCCACGGGCTCTACCTGGACCCGGCGGCGTCCGGTCTGGCCAAAGTGCTGGCGTTGGCGGCGTTGAACAGCGCGACCGCGTTGAGCGCCGAGGTCACCGGCCGTGCCTACGGGGGCGGAATCTTGAAGATGGAGCCCCGCGAGGCAGCGAAGCTGCTGGTCCCCTCGATCGAGACTGTCCGGGCGCACCACCGCGAGCTGTCCGACCTGTTGCCCTCCGCCCGTCGACTCCTTCGTGCCGGGCGTCTCGGCGAGGTCCGCGACCTCGTCGACGGGGTGCTCCTGACCCCGCAGGCTGCGCTGGCTCCGGCGGGTTTGGAGTCGGTCCGCCAAGCACAGTCGACCCTGCGGCAGCGGCGCCAGCAGCGGGCCAAGAGCCGCACTCCTCGACGGGAGACGATATGAGCAGCCTCCGCGGCAGTGCGTGGGCGTGGTTCGACCAGATCGTGGCCACCGCGCCCCTGCGCGATGCGAACCCTTGGCAGCGCGAGGACGACGGCAGCGTCCGGTTCGAACCGGACTACGGCACCCTGAGCTTGCTTCTTGGCGTGCCGGCGCTGTTGCAGGCGACCAGCCAGTCCGGCGTCCCGGCGCTGGCGTTGGACGTGTGGGTGTCCTACGAACTGAGGCGCGCTGGCTTCGACCCGGATCGGGTCTGGCCACGCCCGGTCGCCCCGCGGGTCCTGCCCCGGGAAGTCATCGACTTCGTCGCAGCCCTGCCGGCCAAGCACCGCGCCGAGCTCACCGAGCGGATCAGCGTCCGCGGCATCGGCGGCGCCCCGTCGGCGAACATCCTCGGCAAGAACTACGTCAAGCAGGTCGACGTCGTGATGAGCTCCTGGGCGACCGGCCCGGAGTTGATGATCTCGACCAAGCGGATGGACTCCTCGTTCGGGAAGAACGCCGCCAACCGTGTCGAGGAGAGTTACGGCGACGCCAAGAACCTCCGCTCCCGCCATCCCGAAGCCGCGCTCGGGTTCCTCTACGGCCTGGGCGCCAGTGCCTTGGACAGCGAGCCCGAAACCGCGCGCTGGCTGATTGACCTGCTCGGCAAGCTGGGCCGGGAGTCCGACGCCTACGACGCCGTCGGCCTGATCATCCCGCATATCCCCACAGCCCCCGACGCGACGTCCGAGGAAGATCCTGCTGGTCCCCTCGAAGCCGGCGCCACCGAGGAGCTGGTCGCGGACCCAGCCGACGCTGACACCGCTGACGACCTGGATCTTGCCACGTTGCCTGCCGTCACCCTGCACCGCGGCCCGGTGCCGGGGGAACTCGATCCGGGCCGGTTCTTCGCCACGATGTGCAACCTCGTCCTCGACCGGACCCCAATCAACTTCCACCGCGAAGCGCGGGCACGCCGACGCGGCGCCTGATCCTCAGGCGCGCCCGTGCGGGTCAACCGACGGGTGCGCGAGTGATCACGGTGAGCGCTTCGTTGAGGTCGAGGAAGCGGGCTGGGATGCCGATGACGCCGAACCCCTCGAGGCGCTTGGCGTGCATCTTGGCAGGGACGCTGGCTGACGTCTCGTCCGTGGCCGGTGACCAACGTGGCCAGGAACATCCTCGCGCCAGTGCGCACCATCGTGCGCCCCTCAGACGCCGGGGTGTTCCAGAAGCGGGGGACGAGGCCCCCGCAATGGGCGGGGGGAGAGCGGTTGACACGCCACGTTTTCCCGGGATTGTCCACGGAGTTGTTCCTCGCATTGTCCCCCGTTCTCTAATCTCGGACATTGTCCGTCCTACTGCGACGGGGATTGTCCCAAGCGTTGCCCTGAACGGCGGACATTGTGCTGACACGCGCCTTTGGCGACACTGTCCAGCGTGACTTGGGGGACATTGGGGGACATCGCACGGACATCCGCTGACTAGGGGGAACAAGCGTCGCGTCAAGATGTCCGGGCCGAATCTGTGGATAGAGCTACTGGCACACACTGATCTGGGGACAACTCGGGGTACATCGATTTGATCCCTTTTCGTTGTGTTCATCCGCAACGGAAAGGCCAGATCATGAGCGTGGAAACCGAATTGGGACTCGGCAGCAACCCGGAATCAGTCATCGCCGCAGCGTGGCCGTCCTGGAAGACCATCCAGCCCGTTTTGGGTCGTGTCGAGGATCCGCGCCGGCTGCGGGAGTGGCTGCAGGACGCCGACCCCAATGAAGCCGACGAGGTGGTGTACGGGATCGCCTGGTTGGCCTCGACCGAGGGCGGCCACGACCGGGACGCGGCGCTGGCATTGGCGTGGCTGCTGGTGCCGGGGGCCGCGTTCCTGGCCCGCCAGCTGCGAACCCTGTCGGTCGACATCGACCACATGGTCGCCGCCGAACTGTGGCTCCTGGTGTGCACGTTCCCGCTGCACCGCCGCAAGGTCGTCCGCAACCTGATGTGGGATCTACGCGTCAACGTGCTGGCCGCCTGTGAGGCGCCGGCGACCGTGCAGCGCAGGGACCCCACTTGGTATGCCACCGTCGCCTCGGTCGACAGCGACCTGATGGCCGCGATCCCCGACGAGCACGACCCGTCCGCGTTGGAGGAGCTGGCCGGCGTCCTGGACTGGGCGTGCGACCACCACGTCATCGCCGCCGCCGACCGCCAACTGGTGCTGCTGCTGCTGGAGGCCTCCCAACCCCTGCGGCTGCGCAGGACCCCCACCCACGGTCTGCTCGGCAGGAAAGCGACCGCCACCGTCGCCGCCCAGCTCGGGGTGTGCGAACGGACGATCCGCCGCCGGGCCAGCAGTACCGTCCGCGCGCTGACTGCTGCGGCCCCCGCCTACACCCGCGTCGCCTGAACCCGTTTTCGATTCCCGCCACCGGGGTGTCCGCGAACGGCGTCCCGGCTCACTTCTGGAGGGTGAGGTGAATGCGCACATGACGAAAGACCTGAGGGCGTCGGCACGACTGTTCGACGTCGCCAGCACCGACGACGAGGTGATCGACGTCCTGGAGCGGTTGCTCGACACCGTGAAGCGGTCCCGCCAGGCGAAGGCTGAACTGGCAGGCCTGCCCCCGGCTGACCTTCGCGCGGTGTTGATGTTCCGCGCCAATCGGCAGGCGTCCCGGTGACCGCGCGGGCACCCAGCCGTCCGGTCGCGGTGGACGAACTCCGCCGGGCTTGGCTCGCGATCCAGGCCGGCGACTTCCGCGGCACGGTTGCCCCGCGGCGGACCGTCGCGTCGACGCCGCCGTCGTCCCCCCACGCGTGGACGCCGGCGTCCGGCGAACTGGTGGTGCCGGTCGTGGGCGCGTCGGGGTCGTGCGGTGCCACGACTGTCGCTCTCGCTCTGGCGACGGCCGTCGACGGGCGGGCTCGGGTGGTGGAGTGCGCGTCGGCGTCCGCCAGCGGACTCGCCGCCGCCAGCACCGCCGAACTCGGCGCCGACGGACACGGCTGGGTCCACGGCACCCGCGACCACGTCCGACTCGACCGGGCCGACGGCGTCCGCCCCACCCCGGACGCCGTCCCCACCCCCTCACCGATCGAGGCGCCCATCGTGACGGTCCTGGACATCGGCAGCCCGCTCGAGCAGATCCTCGCCGGCCACGGGTGGCTCACCGGTCTCGCGGCCAACGCTCCGGCGGTCGTGGTCGTTGCCCGGGCCAGCGTCCCAGGATTGCGCCGCCTCGAGTCATCCCTGCACTTGCTGGACGCCGAACGCGTGATCGCAGCCGTCGTGGGTTCGCCGCGGCGGCGGTGGCCCCGCCCCGTGGCGAACATCGTCGGGGGGCTCACGAGGGCCTTGATCGAGGCGGGACGCCTCGTCGAGATCCCCGAGGACCGAACCCTCGCCGTCCACGGCCTCACCCCGGACCCGTTGCCCGCCCGGCTGCTCACCGCCGCCGGCGTCCTGCTGTCACACCTCGAAGGGAACCCTCATGCCCGCTGACTCCATCCTGCTGCCGCTGCAGGTGTGCCCGGTCGCCCCCGGCGACGCCCAGAAGTACATCGACCAGATCACCGGCTACGTCCTGTGGGGCGTCGG
>CAKUSI010000198.1 GCA_934678955.1 uncultured Austwickia sp.
GTACAACCCTCCGCACGGAGGCCCGGCCGACACGGGCGCGACGAAGTGGATCGCCGCCCGCGCGAACGACTACATTCGCTCGGGCCTCGAGGGCGTGCACCGCGTACCGTTCGCGAAGGCCCGCGCCGCCGCGCAGGGGTATGACTACATCGGCACCTACGTCGCGGATTTGCCGAACGTGGTGGACATCGCCAAGATCGCCGACGCGGGGATCCGCATCGGCGCCGACCCGCTGGGCGGCGCCTCGGTTCAGTTCTGGGAGGCGATCGCCGAGCGGCTCGGGATCGACCTGACCGTCATCAACCCCCTGGTCGACCCCACGTGGCGATTCATGACGCTGGACTGGGACGGCAAGATCCGCATGGACTGCTCCTCCCCGGCGGCCATGGCGAGCCTCATCGAGAACCGCTCGGACTACCAGATCTCCTCCGGCAACGACGCCGACGCCGACCGGCACGGCATCGTCACCCCGGACGCCGGGCTGATGAACCCCAACCACTACCTCGCGGTGGCGATCAACTACCTCTTCGGCGGGGCCCGTCCCGGCTGGTCCCCCGACGGCTTCGTGGGCAAGACCCTCGTGTCGAGCTCGATGATCGACCGCGTGGCCGCCGACCTCGGACGCAAACTCGTCGAGGTGCCGGTCGGCTTCAAGTGGTTCGTGCCGGGGCTTCTGGACGGCTCCGGACCGTTCGGCGGCGAGGAGTCCGCGGGGGCGAGCTTCGCCCGCTTCGACGGCGGCGTGTGGACCACCGACAAGGACGGCATCATCCTGGCGCTGCTGGCCTCCGAGATCCTGGCGGCGACCGGGCGCAGCCCGAGCGAGCACTACGCGGACCTGGTGGCCCGACACGGCGCCCCGGCGTACGCCCGGGTGGACGCCCCGGCGAACCGCGAGCAGAAGGCCAAGCTGGGCGCGCTCACCCCGGACGCGGTGAAGGCCGACTCGCTCGCTGGCGAGCCGATCGTGGCCAAGCTCACGGAGGCCCCCGGCAACGGCGCGGCCATCGGGGGGCTCAAGGTGGTGACGGAGAACGCGTGGTTCGCGGCCCGCCCGTCCGGGACCGAGGACGTCTACAAGATCTACGCCGAGTCGTTCCGCGGCCCGGAGCACCTGGCGCAGGTCCAGCAGGAGGCGCGGGAGGTGGTTTCGGCCGCGCTCGCCTGAGGAAGCGGCCGGACGCGGCGGGACGTGCCGACGGCGCATCGAACAGGGGGTCGCACGATGGTGGAGATCGGGGGCAGCGCGGGAACCGGCCCGCAGGACGGACCGGATCGGGCGGAGGAGGCGCAGCAGACGCCTCCTCCGCCCGCGGGCCGGTTGATCGTGGTGACCGGGCCGCTAGGACCCGGGTGCCACCGGTTGGCCTGGGCCATGGCCCGGCGGCTGGACCAGTCGGTGGTGGTGGACGGGCCGATCCTGGCCGGGTTCGTCGCCTCCGAGCACGCCTCGGCAGCCGGCGAGCTGGGAACGATCCGCACCAGCCTCTTGCGCTACTGCGCGCAGATCGCGCTGGCCGAGACATACCGACGCGCGGGCTACGACGTGTTGATCGTGGAGGACCTCCCCGGGCAGCGACTCGTCGATTTCCTCGGTCTCGCCTCCCCGGATCAGGTCCACCTCATCGTGGTCGACGGCACCCCGCCCAGCTCCCCGCAGGGGCTGCACGTGCTGACCCAGGCCGACATGGAGGACGTGGCGACCGACGTGCTGGCCCGCCTGGGCGACGCGCTCCTGCCCCCGTTCGCGCAGAGTTGAGACGCCGGGAGCTGGGACGACGCCGGCCGAGAACTGGGAGGACGTCGGCCGACACCGGCTCAGAACAGGGCGCTCATGAGGGCGCGACGGGCCTTGGCCACCCTGGGGTCGTTCATGCCCACGACCTCGAAGAGCTCCAGCAGTCGCGCCCGGACCGCCTCCCGCTCATCCTCCGCGGTGGCCCGCACGAGGTCCACGAGCCGGGCGAACGCGTCGTCCACGTGTCCGCCGAGGACGTCCAGGTCGGCTACCAGCAACTGCGCCGGTACGTCGCCCGGAGCTTCGGCGGCCGCGGCGCGGGCGACCTGGGGGTCGACGCCCTGCGTGCGCTGCAGCAGGGTCACCTGGGCCAGACCCGCCGACGCGTCGGCGTCTGCGGGGTTGTCCTTCAGCGCCTGGGTGTAGGCCTGCACGGCGCCGTCCAGGTCCCCGGCCTCGATGGCCTCGTACGCCTTGGCGTGCAGCGCCGGCAGCTCTGCCTCGACGGGCGCAGGCGCCTCCCCGAGCGGCACCGACCCGGTGACCCCGTTCTGCGCGGCGAGCTGCAGCACCTGGTCGATCACAGGCCGCAGCTGGTCCGCCGGCTGCACACCGCCGAAGAGAGGTACGGGCTGGGCGGCGATGCCGGCCAGCGTGACGGGGACCTGTTGCACGCCGAAGGCCTGCGCGATGGCCGGGGCGGAGCGGATGTCGAGGGACATCACGCGGATCCGGCCCTCGTACGCGCGGGCCGCCTCGGCGGCGTTGTCGACCGCCTGCCGTGAGGCGGGGGCCGAGCCGTCCCAGATCACGATCAGCGCCGGGACCTCGCGGGTGGTGAGGAAGGCCTCCTCGAAGGTCTCGTCGGTGACGTCCACCACGAGGCCCGAAGGAACAGGGCCGCCGGCGGCCGCCGGAGAGGCCGGGTGGCCGAGCGAGGAGAGGTCGACGGCGCCGCGCAGGGCGCCCGAGGAGGATCCAGGCAGACTCATGCCGCCATTCTCTCCCACGTCAGCCGGCCCCGCGCATTCGGTCGTGGGACCAGCCGGCTCAGTATCCGGACGCGCCCACGACCATTTCGCTGGCGGCCACGAGGTGGGCCCTGCCTTCCTTCGGAAGGCTGAACACCAGGAACTGGGCCGTCGCCGTCCGCGCCTGCTGCACGAGCACGGTCCGGCCGGGCACGAACGCCGAGAAGATGGGGGTCGGCGCCATCTGTTGGCCGTCCTTGATCGCGTAGTCGCTGTTGCGCATGATCGTGCCGAAGACCAGGGCGTCGCCGTTGAGTTGCTGCAGCGCGACGAACGGGTCCGGCTCCACCTGGTGCGTCACGGAGATGTCCGCCTCGGCGGCACTGTCCGTCTGCTGCTTCGCCGCGCGGGCTCGTACCTGCGTGGCGAATTCGTCCGCGTCGTATGGGGCGTCCTCGCGCTCGCTCGTCAGACCCTCTGCGTACGCGCGCACCAGGTCCACGGGTCTGGTCTGGTAGCCCGCGTCGTCCGAGACCACCGGGCTGCCGTCCGCCGTGCCCGGGAACGCGCTGATCTGTGCCCCTGGGAGCACCTGCGCCGACATGGCCAGCCGATACGGGGTCTGCGCGTTGGTCGCGACGAGCAGATGCACCCAAGGCAGCCCACCGGGCGTCGGTGTCGACGAGGTGACCAGATAGCGGGGGTAGTCGGCCCCGCGGCTGTTGGCCAGCACCTGGACGTCGTGCAACTCGGTGCTCGCCTTGGGGAGCACGCCCTTGGAGACGAGTAGCACCGACCCGCGGGCGGCCCGGGCCCCCTCTCCCGCATACGTCCCGGAGATCCGGGTCTCCGCATCGGCGACCCCGGAGCGGATGGTGGCGTCCTGCCCGAGGACCCGGTGCGCGATGCGGTCGGCCTGCTCGCCGGTCACCACGCCGCCGACATCTCCGCCGGCAGCACCCGCGCCCGGCTGGCCCGGCATGCCGCACGCGGCCAGCGCCAACGTCGCGGCGGTCAGCGCCCCCGCCAGCGCGGCGCGGCGACGTCGGGCTCCATCGCGGGGCGTCATGCCCGTTCCCCCTTCTCGTCCGACGGTGCGCCGCTATCGTTCTCGTCCGACGGTGCGCCGCTATCGACCGATGTGTCGTCGCTCACCGGGGCAGCGTCCACTGACGTGCCGTCGCTTGAGGGCTCCCCGTGCGACCTCATGTCATCCCGCCGGGAGCGCTCCCGCGCGGCGGGCATCACCGCGGTCGGGGGCCTGTCCGCGGCGGAGCCCCTCCGGCGTCCGATCACCGCACCGACGACCAGCAGCGCCGCGCCGACGAGGGCCGTCCCGACTCCCTGCCAGAACCAGGCGGGGTTCGTCCAGGTCATCGTCACGTCGACCGGTTCCTCGCGGGGCTGGCCCGCAGCGCCGGGCAGGACGACCACCGACAGCGGCAGACGGCTGAGCTCCACGTCCAGCTCGGCCGGCGCGCCCTGCGCCCGCCCCACGACCACGTCCTCGTTGAGTGCGCGAGGCAGCTGGCCGGTCCCCGAGGTCTCGACGTCGAGCGAGCGGGGCAGGAACCGGATGCCGGAGATGGTCGTCACCCGCGCATCCCCGACCATGGCCGCGGCGTCTTCGGGCAGCGCGGTGCTCAACGTGACCGACCCGCCGGAGTCCGCGGCCGCCCGCACGTGGACGGGCGCGGAACCGGCCCGGGTGACCCCCTCGCCGACAATCGTGATGCCGGGAGCATCCACGTGACGGGTGATCTCGACCCGCCCTGCCGGGCCGACCGACACCGCCACGATCAGTCCGAGGACGACTAGGAGCGCGCCGACCGCGAGGGCGAGCGGGACGAGCACCCTCGATCGGGCGGCCGAGCGAGTGGGCACGGGCTGCCCCTTCCTCATGGGGGTCATCGCCCGCCCACCTTACCCAGCAGCTCCGGGCCCTCCAACCGGTACGAAGACGCCGGACGGCAACTCGCGCGTCAGCAGCCGGCCCGGCGCCTGCGCAGGCGACGCGGATCAGAACCTGGCGGGCTCCCGATAGACCCCCCAGCACTCCTTCAGGACCCCGCAGATCTCGCCGAGCGTCGCCTCGGCCCGCACGGCGTGGAGCATCGGCGGGATCAGGTTGTCGTCGGTGTCCGCCGCGGCGGCGAGGTCCTGCAGGGCGGTGGCGACAGCAGAGTCGTCCCGCTGCCTGCGGCGGCCGTCGAGGGCGCGCACCTGCTCGCGCTCGACCTCGTGGCTCACCCGGAGGATCTCCAGATCGTGGGCGACCGAAGCCGTATGGCAGTTGACCCCCACGACCTTCTTGCCCCCTCGCTCCAGCGCCAGCTGGTAGTGGAAGGCCGCATCACCGATCTCGGAGGTGAACCACCCCTCCTCGATCCCGCGCAGGAGTCCGGACGTGACCGGGCCGATCTCGTGCTCCACCTCGCCGTCGGGGGTGACCGGCCTGCCGATCTCGCCCAACTGCAGGATCTTGGCAAAGATCTGCTCGGCCTCCGCTTCGATGCGATCGGTGAGCGCCTCGACATACCAACTGCCGCCGAGCGGATCCGCGACGTTGACGACCCCGGTCTCCTCCATGAGGACCTGCTGGGTGCGCAGCGCCACCTCGGCGGCCTGCTCGGTCGGCAGGGCCAGCGTCTCGTCGAGGGCGTTGGTGTGCAGACTGTTGGTGCCTCCGAGGACGGCCGCGAGCGCTTCGACAGCCGTGCGCACCACGTTGTTCAGGGGCTGCTGCGCGGTGAGCGACACGCCCGCGGTCTGCGTGTGGAAGCGGAGCGACTGGGCCTTGTCGGTGCGTGCACCGTAACGGTCGCGCAACCACCGCGCCCAGATCCGCCGCGCGGCGCGGAACTTGGCGATCTCCTCGAAGAAGTCGACGTGGGCGTCGAAGAAGAAGCTCAGTCCGGGCGCGAAACTGTCGACGTCCAGCCCTCGCGAGAGCCCGAGCTCCACATAGCCGAACCCGTCCGCGAGCGTGAAGGCCAGCTCCTGCGCCGCAGTCGCGCCCGCCTCACGGATGTGATAGCCGGAGACCGATAGAGGCTTGTAGTTGCGGATGCCCGCGTCGCAGTACTCCATCAGGTCGCCGATCAGGCGCAGGTGCGGCTCGGGCGCGAAGAGCCACTCCTTCTGGGCGATGTACTCCTTGAAGATGTCGGTCTGGAGCGTGCCGTTGAGCGCCGCGGGGTCGACGCCCTGGCGCTCGGCGGCCACGAGGTACATGCAGAACACCGGGACGGCGGGCCCGGAGATCGTCATCGACGTGGTGACGGCGCCGAGGTCGATGTCCCGGAAGAGCACCTCCATGTCCGCCGCCGAGTCGATGGCCACGCCGCAGTGGCCGACCTCACCGAGGCTCATCGGGTCGTCGGAATCGCGCCCCATCAGCGTCGGCATGTCGAACGCGACGGAGAGCCCCCCGCCGCCGCGACCGAGGATCATCCGGTAGCGCTCGTTGGTCTGCTCGGCATTGCCGAACCCGGCGAACTGGCGGATGGTCCAGGTGCGGCCGCGATAGCCGGTCGAGTGCAGGCCCCGCGTGAACGGGTACTCCCCCGGCCAGCCGATCCGGTCGAAGCGGGGATCGGCGGCGGCCTGCGCGTCGGTCGGGCCGTAACAGGCGTCGACCTCGACACCCGACAGGGTGGTGAAGTCCGCGTCGCGGACGGACCCGGCGGCCAGCGCGGCGTTGTAGCGCTGCTGCCAGCGCTGCCGGCCCGTCGCGCCGGTGCCGGTCGCGTCGTTGACGTACGTGGGGGCCGCGCCGATGTCTTGAGTCGGGGCCGCGCCCACATCCGTCGTGGAGGGCATGTCCGAGCCCTGGGTGTGTGCCGCGCCCAGGTGTTTGTTCGCGCTCGTCGTCATACCCTGCAACTTACTAGGGCTTCCAACTATTTACTAGGTGATCCTAGTACTTTGCGCCGAGCGGTCCCGTCTCACCCCGGCACGCTCCCGCTCACCCGGACGTTTCCCGCCCATGGGCGGCACCCGTACAAGACTTCCCCGCCCACCCCGTACCGATCCCGCCCACGGGCGGAAAATCCCGACACCCACCTGCGCAAACCCGTACCGATCCCGCCCACGGGCG
>CAKUSI010000199.1 GCA_934678955.1 uncultured Austwickia sp.
TCCTCGGGATACCGCTCGACCGCCGCGTCCTCGGGAGACCAGTCGACCGCCGCGTCCTCGGGAGACCAGTCGACCGCCGCGTCCTCGGGATACCGCTCGACCGCCGCGTCCTCGGGAGACCAGTCGACCGCCGCGTCCTCGGGAGACCAGTCGACCGCGGCGTCCTCGGGGTGGTACGGCCGAGCATCCGCCGACGGCCTCGAATCCCTCGCCGTAGCAGGCGGATACCGCGGTGCCGCGAAGGGCACCGCGGGGTGCTGGCTCGTCCTCACTGAGCGCGACGACGAGGGCGCGATCCTCACCGTCAAGACGGTCAAGGTCGGCTCCAAGCACAAGGGCCAGCGGGTCAAGCCTGACACCTACTACCGCCTCGCCGGCGGCGAGATCATGGAGGCCGACTGATGTCCGACCATATCAAAGACGTCGCCGCGCTCCTGGTCACCGCCGCCTGCATGCTGATCCTGACTTGGCTCGCGGCGCAGGCCATCATCGATTGGGGGGCGGTCGCGTGAAGCGGGTCAAGCCCCAGGCGCTGACGTGGCGGATCAACGTCGAGCCGTACCCGGCGATCTCGTACACCGGTGACGGGATGATCGTCACCGTCGAGCACTGGACCTACACCGCCTACGACAGCGGCGAGCCCTGGCAGCAGATCGAGCACACCGGGTTCGACGCCGGGGCGGGCGAGATCCGTAGCTTCGCCCGCTGGTACTCCCTGGAGTCGCTCATCGCGGACCCAGATGCCGATCCGCCCGCGTTCCTCCTCGATGCGATCCGCGCTATCGAGGCCGACTCGTGACCGCGCCAGCCCCGTGCGGGGCACCCCAAACCGACCCCCGGGTTCTGCCGGGCCACCAAGGTGATGACGAGCATCGGGAGGACTCTGCCCTGCACCCGGACGTGCTCGCGTACGCCGACCAGCTGATCGGCGAGGTGACGCCGTACCGGCTGCGCTGGCTCCAACGCCAGTACGACCGCGGCATGCTCCAGCGCGCGACCCGCGAGGAGGAGACGCCCGTCCTGGTGCGCACGATGCACCGCCGCGGCTCGGTACCGGTCGATGCCCGCGTCGGTGAGCGCGTGGCTCGCCGGTAGCCCCTGATCTGGGTGTCAACGTCACCCGCGCGGCTCGGCATAGGCCGCGCGGGATCGATGGCAGCCGAGGAGGCCCCGCTTACTGGCCTCCGGTGACGCTGCCAGCGCCCACCCCCGAGGCCCCCGCCCACGCGGCGGGGGCCTCCCTACTTCTCAAGACCCCGCTCCGGCGGGGCCTCTCTCTTACCCGAAAGGAGCGCCTCGATGGATGGCGACTACACCCTGGCGGAGGTGGCTGAGATCATGCGCCGCCCCGTGGACTCGGTGCGCATCATGGCCCGCGGCAAGCGGCTTCCCGGCGCGTACCAGCTCGCCGCGGGGGGTCGGTGGCGCGTCCGGTCCCGCGACTTCGATGACTGGCACGCCGGGCTCGGCCCCGTGATCGACGACCCGCTCAAGATCGAGCCACGCAGCAAGCGCAGCGAGGCCCGACGAAAGAAGGCCGCATGAGCACCCGAGCGCGCCGCACGTGCCAGCACCTGGAGGCCCTCGGCTTCGTCCGCGACCTCGGGCTGTCGACCCGCGACAAGTACGTCTACACGCATCCGAACGACGACTCGTCGCCGCTGCGGGTGTTCGTCGGCTTGACGGAGACCACCGCCCGGGCGATCCGTGCGAAGGCCGACCAGATCGTCGGGCTCGGCACGGCGGGCGAGACCCCGCCGTCGTCGGTGCGGGACATGGCCAGGGTCAAGCGCGCTGCCGAGCGTGCCCGGGACCGGATGGCCGCGGAGATCAACGCCGCCCGCCGGGACCCGTACCAGCGCGCCGCTGACGATGAGGCGATCCGCCGCGCCCAAGCCGCCAAGGCTGCCGAGACCTACGCGCACCGCCGCGAGGTCGAGGCCCTGATGCGCCCAGGAGGCCGCCATGGATGAGCTACTCCCATGCAACGGGTGCTCACGGACGCCCGGACACTACGAGCGCTACGACATCACGACTATCAGCGTGGTGGACCTGTGCGTCGACTGCTGCGAGGCGGCGCTGGCCGAGGTCGTCAAGGGCGTCGCGGACTGCCTGCTCGACGATGTCGACTCGGCGCAGGCCGTGCTGGCCGCGCTTGATGCGGCGTACGGGCCGGACATGTCGGACGACGCGCCGACGGTCAAGGGCGCGCGGGCCTTGGTGGCGTACGCGGTCGCGCTGCGGGCTGTGGGGCTGCTGTGAATGCCGTGGCCGCGCAGGAATGGACGAGGCTCTCCCGGGTCACCCGCCACCTCGCCAGCCTGATCGCCAGCATCGACCTATCCGACCTCGACCAGGAGCTACGGGCCGATATCGCCTCGGTCCCGGCCGACCTTGCCGACATCGCCGACTCGCTCGACGAGGCAGCCGAGCGGGCCAAGGCGGCACTGCTCGACGACACCCAAAGGAGACCCCGATGAGCGACTTGCACGGCGTCCATGTCGCCATGCCCGCGACGGACTACTACGCCGACCCGGTGCCCGAGTGGTCACTGTCAGCGTCCGGCGCGGGGCTGCTGCTCGCCCCATCATGCCCGGCCCGCTACCTGCACGAGCGGCAGAACCCGACACCCTCGACCCTGGACCAGGAAGACGGCACCCTGGCCCACGCCCACATCCTCGGCGTCGGCGCCCAGCCCGAGGCCTACCCGGCGGAGGTGCTGTCCAAGTCCGGCACTATCAACACCGACGCGGCCCGCGCATGGGCCGCCGACGTCCGCGGCCGCGGGAACATCCCCGTCAAGCAGGACCGCCTCGACACCATCATCGCGATGGCCAACGCGCTCCACGCGCATCCGGTCGCGGGCCGCATCCTCACCAACGGCATCCCCGAGGCCACACTGATCTGGCCCGACGCGGAGCACGGCATCACCCGCCGCGCCCGCCTCGACGTGCTCCCCGAGAAGGCCGGGAAGCGCGGACGGATGATCCTGGCCGACTACAAGGGGCTGGCCGTCGATACGCCGATCCCGACGCCGACTGGCTGGACCACTATGGCCGACCTTCGCGAGGGTGACGAAGTGCTCGACATGCACGGACAGCCGTGTCGAGTCATGCACAAGTCGGAGACGCACTTCCGTCGATGCCTCCGCATCTCGTTCGACGACGGCTCCAGCGTGGTCTGCGACGACGAGCACCGCTGGGTCACGACTGCCGCTCGGGAGCAGCCATCCGTCAAGACGGCTGTCGAGATCCAGAACACCGTACGCAAGTATGGCCAGCGGAGCCACCGCATCCCCGTGTCCAAGGCGCTCGACCTGCCCGCCGTCCATCTCGCCATTGATCCCTACGTGCTCGGATGCTGGCTAGGAGACGGGTCGCACTGGTCGGGCCAGATCACAAAGCCAGACGACGAACTCTTCCGGCGGATCGAGGCGCGCGGGTATCGCGTGTCGCCACCTGTAAGCCAGGCAGATCGGACCCAGACGCGCAACGTCTACGGCCTACTCCCGAAGCTCCGCGCTCTCGCGCTCTGGCGGAACAAGCACATCCCGCGTGCTTACCTGCGGGCGAGCGTCGACCAGCGCATAGACCTCCTCCGAGGCCTGATGGATACCGACGGGTCGTGGAACGACACTCGCACGCAGGCGGTGTTCGCAACGACTGATGCGGCATTGGCAGCACAGGTCCGTGAACTCGCGCTTTCACTTGGCCAGCGCGCCGTGACCTGCCCCTACGTCGCCCACGGGTTCGGGAAGACGGTGCAGGCCTATGCCGTCTCCTTTCGGCCCATGGGCATCAATCCCTTCGCACTGGGACGCAAGGCGGACCGGGTGCGACTCGTCCCGTCGATCCGGTCGGCATCACGGCTAGTCGTCTCCGTTGACGAGGTGGCGACAGTCCCGACGCAGTGCATCGAGGTCGATTCGCCCACCCGGACATACCTGTGCACCGAGGCCATGATCCCGACGCACAACACCATCGCGCGGGCCAATGGTGCCTACCCCGCGCAATGGGCCCGGGCAGTCGCCGACTACGGCACCCACCGCCAAGCCGCGCAGTACATCGACGGCGTCGTGGCCCTCGGTCTGGCGAAGTCGGCGGCGATGGTCTACGTCCTCCAGGAGCGCGTCCCGCCCTACCTGCCTGCTGTCGTCCAGCTCGACCCCGAGGCCCTCGAAATCGGGCGCCTCCAGATGGCCCGCGCGGCCCGAATCTTCGCCCACTGCAAGGCCACGGACTCGTGGCCCGACTACACCGCCGACGGGATCACCACCGTCAGCCTGCCCCACTGGTACGTCCAGGCCGCCGAGCTAGAGCTCGATGAGCCCACCCCTGACAGGAGAACCGATGTCTGAGATTGACCGCTACACCCGCCCCCAGCCCGCCGCCCCGGCCGCGTCGCAGGCCGCCGCCGTTGAGCAGTCCCGCGCCGTCGCCGAGGTCCAGGCCGCCGTCGTCGTCGCGCAGCAGGTGCCCCGCGACATTCGCCGCGCCGAAGCCGAGATGCGCGACACGTGCGGACGCACCGCGGTCGCCGAGCGCGCGTTCTACTCGGTCCCGAACCGCGGCTCCGGCCCCAGCGTGCACCTGGCCCGCGAGCTGGCCCGCATCTACGGCAACGTGCAGTATGGCGTCCACGAGCTGCGCCGCGACGACGACGCCGGGGAGTCGGAGATCATCGCCTACGCCTGGGACGTGCAGGCCAACGTCCGCTCCTCGCGGACCTTCATCGTCCCGCACGCCCGCATGGCCGGGAAACAGCGTCGACAACTCACCGACCTCGGCGACGTCTACCTGAACAACCAGAACGTCGGCGCTCGCGCGGTGCGCGAGTGCATCTTCACCGTGCTCCCCGACTGGTACATCGAGGCGGCCAAGGAGCAGTGCCACAAGACGCTCCAGGAGGGCGACGGGAAGCCGCTCGCCGAGCGGATCGCGGGGATGGTGGCGGCGTTCCGCGGCGTCGAGGTCACCGAGGCCATGCTCGCCGCGAAACTCGGCAAGAAGCGCGGGCAGTGGGACGCGGGGGATGTGGCCGCGATGACGGTCGTCTACACCTCGATCCAGCGCAAGGAGACCACGGTCGCCGACGAGTTCGCCGCCGATCCCGTCGGGCTCGACGAACTTGTCGACCCGGCCACCGGAGAGGTGGTGGCCTGATGGTCGCCCCCGGCAACCCGTTGCCCACCGAGCTGACCGACGAGCTGGTCGAGGAGACCGCTGCCGGGCTGTATCGCGACTACACGGCCTACTTGACGAACAACGGCTACACCGCCGTCAAGACGGGCGGCCCGGTCCGGACATCCCTTGCCGACGTGACCCCGCACGCCCGTATCGCGTGGCGAACGATGGCCCGCCATGCGCTGCTGCGCGTCTTGCCCGACCCGCCCGACCCGACCAACCCTTGGGCTCAGTCGCCCGGAAAGGACACCCCTGATGCCTGACCTGCTCATCACCGATGACCTCCTCGATCGCTGCGCCTACGCGCTCTTCGCCGTCGACTGCCGGACCGTGAGGCCCGACCAGTCGACCCCGATCGAGACATGGCGGGCCATGACGGACACCGCCCGCCAGGCCTACCGCGCCCGTGCCCGCGCCGTGCTCGTCGAGGCCCTGACGTGAGCGCCGCGGTCAAGGTTCGCCCGGCCCGCTACTGCGGCGGCGTCATCCTCGACGGCCAGTACGCGCGGGAATCGTGGGGGGACTGGATCGCCGACACCTCGACGGGCTGCGGCTGCGAGATCGGCGGCTTCACCGGCTGCGAGCCCACCCGTGTCTACGCGGACCTGGGCCACGCCCTCGACTTCGCGCGCGCCCATGCCGAGACGCACACGTGTCCGTCGTGGCGGGCATCCGGTGAGCGCTGCGCCGAGCACTGCGCCGACTGCGGCGGGAAGGGCTGGACGACATGAGACCCGCCCTGCTCCTCGCTTCCCTGGCCGCCCTCGCATTCGCGGGGGCGGTCCTGTTTTCCCTGACTGTCGTGCTCCTGCCGACCGCCACCGACCCCTACGAAGGGACCGACCCATGCTGATCTACATCAGCGGCCCAATCACGGGCCACCTCGACACCTACAAGGCCACGTTCGCGGCCGCGGCCGACGCGATCCGCAAGGGCGGACACGAGCCCGTGAACCCGGCCCTGATCGACCTTCCCGCCGACGCGTCCTGGTCTGACTACATGGATGTCGCGCTCGACATGCTCCACGGCTGCCAGGGCATCTACCTGCTGCCCGGCTGGCGCAAGTCCCGCGGCGCGCGGATCGAGGCGAAGGTCGCCGACCTGCTGGGCCTGCGCAGATTCGGGGCCCTGTGATGGCCGACGAGGACCGCTACGAGCCATGGCGTGCCGTGGTGCTGCTGCTCCTGATCCAGCTGCCGCTATGGGCGATCATCATCGCCGTCGCCTACGCGCTGGCGGTGCTGACGTGAGCGCCTGGCTTCGCTTCGTCGAGATCGATGTTGATCGCCCCGGTGACCGATCGGCGAGGGTGCATGTCGTGCATTGGCCGACGATGGCACCACACGAGGCGTACCGCCACTTCCGCCACCTCGACCCGGACAGGTACCGCCCCCACGGTGACGGCGGCCTGATCGTCGACACCATCGCCAGCACCCGCTACATCACCATCCACGCCGTCGAGCCCCCGCTCGGCGTCGACATCCCCGCCCCGCCCGTGCCGATCCCGGACGGGCAAGACGACGAGGCGCTGGCCGGATGGTCGCGGGTGGACTTCGACGCATGGACGGGCAACGGGATCGCGGTCGCGTCCGAC
>CAKUSI010000200.1 GCA_934678955.1 uncultured Austwickia sp.
GCACGAGGCAGGCCAGCAGCGCGAGGGCGGTCAGGACGGAGCGCACCTGGGGTTTGCCGCGAGCGGGGGCGCCTGCCCCGAGCCGGCGCAGCACGCCTCGCCCGATCCGGCGGATCACGCCGCTCCCGTGAAGACGTCGTCGCCGCTGTCCTCGTCGTAGGTCCCCTCCCCGCCCGCCGTGGTGTCCAGCGCGGCGATCAGGTCGGGGTGCCACCAGTCGCGGTCGACGCGGATCTTGCGGGCGCGGCCGTTCCAGTCCCGCACGAGGAACTCGCCCTGTTCCAGGGTGGTGATCGCGCCGTGGTAGCCGCTGTCCTCACGCAGCCGCAGGAGCGGCAGGCCGGCCCGGGCCGCGGTCTCGTCCATCCGGCCGATGAACGCCGCGCCGGCCAGGTTGCTGATCTGCGGGTCGAGCCCGAGCAGCGTGTGGGGGTTCTGGAAAATCAGCGCGACCAGGGCGTGCCACTTGCGCGAGTCGAAGGACGAGCGGACCGCGAAGGAGGAGAACGACCCCGCGCCGCCGGTGCTGATGCCCAGCTCGTCGAGCAGCACGGCCTTGGGCTTGCGGTCGGCGTAGATGGTCCGCATCGCGAACCGGGAGCCCAGGCTGAGGATGGGCACCGACGCGAGCGCCTGGCGGGACCACAGCGAGCGGTCCGGCTGGTCCTTCGGCGGGAGGGTCAAGCCTTCCATCGTGATGATCGTGAGCGCGGCCTGCTCCATGAGGCGCTGGCCCGGCGCGTCGTCCACGTCCTTGCGCGGGTCGGGGAAGACCAGCCCGCCGTCCTTGAGCTGGGCGCGGGCCCGCAGCCGCTCGGCGATCGCACGACCGACCTCCCCCAGGGCGTCGAGACGGGCGACGATCGCCCACGGGTCGGTGCCGTAGTCGCCACCGATGTCCGTCACCGCCGACTCGATCGTGCCCTGGATCGCGCCGGTGCGGTCTCCGCTGACCATCGCGTAGGGGAGGAGGTCGCGGAACGAGTCGATGGCGAGCTCCATCCGCTCGGCGCGGGCCTCCTCGAACGCGGCGCGGTACTCGGCCTCGGTGTCGTAGTCCTCCCGCCGGGGGTCCACGACCATCAGGTGCGGCACGAGGATGCCCCGGTGCGCGCCGGTCAGGGACAGGTGGCGAGCGTTGCCGCGCAGGTGGGGGAGGGTGCAGAGGCGTGCCCAGGGGCCGGACGGGTCGTAGCCGACCGTACGGATCCCCCGCGTCGCGCACCAATCCGCGAGCGCGCCCCCGAGGGAGGACTTGCCGGCCCCCGGATCCGCCCCGATGACGACGAGGTTGGACCGGTTCCGGCGGGCGCCGCCGTGCGTATCGAACAGGAACACGTCATGGCTGCCCGCGATGTTGCCCATGAGGAAGCCGGTGGGGTCGCCGGCGCTGGAGGTGGCGTTGGGCACGCCGGAGGCGAGGAAGTAGGCGGGCATCTGGGTGATGTGCCCGCTCAGGGGGCAGGGCTCCCCGGGGATGAACGCGCGGTAGTAGTCGTACTGCCCGTAGTCGTGGGTCAGGTGCATGCCCTGCTCCTGGGCGGCCGCCACCGTGACGTCGGCGGCCCTCTGCAGGGCGGACTCCTCGGTCGGGCCGGTCACTGCGAACATGACCACCCCTCGCAGGCGGCAGGCGATCTCCCGCGAGGCGTTGGCCACCTCGTCCTCGACCGCGCGGGCCCGGGCGATGCCGCGCAGCACGCGGGCCGGGGGGTCGTCGCCGTGCTCCTCGTGGTGCTCGGCGATGTTCTTCGCGCGGCGCCGGTCGAGCTCGGCGGTGCCCTTCAGCGTCCGGCCGTCCATGACGTCCGCGACCACGCAGAACTCGACCGGGTCGTCGAGGGTCTGGGTCCAGGCGAGGAACGGCATCAGGTCCGGGGAGTCCAGGTTGCGGTCGTCGAAGGTATCCGCGTGCAGGACCGCGACGTGGCTGGTGTGCTGCACCGACTCCCGCATGGTGCGCAGCACGGTCGTGGGGGCGTACGGAGCCTCGGTCGGGAAGACGGGGTTGGTGAAGCCGGGTACGTCGTCGTTCGTCCAGCCGGTCGCGTCGCCGGCCAGGAGCGCGGCCGGGACCGGGGCGCCGAGGCCGACGCTGGCGTGCGTGACCCAGCGAAGGGCCTTGGCGGTCAGCGGGTGCGCGTTGAACCCCGGACGGCGTACGACCGTGGTGACCTCCTGGAGCTTGCGGCGTACCCGCGCAATCTCCCCGAGGTTCTCGGCGATCGGCTGGTGGCCGAGGAGGGTCGGCAGGTACTCGGCCGGCACGACGTACGGGCTGACCAGCACCCCCAGGATCGAGACCGGGCGGCGCGCGCCCAGGTTCACCGTGTGCAGTTGCGCGGCATCCACGAGGTCTGCGAACGAGCGAGGGGCGGGCGCGTCGGTTGCGGCGTCGTCGGAGGTGGTCGATCCGGGAGGCCCGGTCACGTCGGGGAGGCGGTGCGGGTGGTCGTCGTAGAGCCGCTTCGCGTAGGCCTGGTGGGGAAATGGATTGGATAGTCCCCGTAGCCAGATGCGGTGCCCGATGAGGTCGGCATACCGGAACGTCTGGTGGGAGATGGTCGCGGCCCGGTTCGAGGGGGTCTGCAGGGGCCAGTCCACGCCGTCCAGCAGGTAGAACGCCCATAGTCCCTCGGAGGTGACGGCGAGGTTGCGGTGGGCGTAGCGGATGTTGAGTTCGGTGGGCAGGGGCTGTCGGGAGCCTTCTGGTTCGGCGGAGAAGTCGGGCACCAGATCCGGTTCCATCGCGCGGGCGCGTCGCCAGGGGAATCGCATGTGGGTCAGTCCTCGTCGGTGAATGGCGGTGGGATGAGTCGGCGCACGCGTCGGTGGCGGGCCTCATCCTCGATCCACAGCTCCTTCTCAGCGTGGATCCGGTGGGTGCGACGGCCCCGGTCTCGTGGACCGTCGATCTCCATCGCGAGGAGGGCGACGTGGTGGGCGAGCGGGCGGGTGGGACTGATGACGCGACCGATCCGCACCGTGAGGAAGACGCCGAGACCGACGCCGATCGCGACGGCGGCGATGCCCGTGAGAAGCAGTCCCATCGGGCCGGGGATGACCGCGGAGATCAGGGGCCGCGGCGCCAGCACGAACGCGGCCACCACGAGCGGCGGGCACAGCAGGACGGCCATGATCCAGGCACGGCCGCGGGCCTCGAAGGGCCAGGGCGAGTTGGTCGGCCCAAGCCACACGAACTCTTGGCGCCGCGCCGCGTCGTCGGTGCTGACGATCGGCATCGCTCACCCGTTCATGAAGAAGCCGAGCGTCGCGGCGGCCAGGGTGACCACGGTCCCTCCGACGCCGAGCGCCACCCAGAAGAGCCCGAGCAGGCTGACCCCCGACTGGGCGGCCGCCTGCTTGAGGTTGCCCTTCTTGGACTGGCTCATCATCGAAAGACCGAGGAACAGGGAAAACATGGAGGCCAGGAACACGCAGAAGCCGACGATCGCGGCCGTGTTGAGCCACTGCGGGACACTGACCTGGTCGGCCGTGAGGACGGCGGGCACGACGGCTTGCGCCAGAGACAAGGTCATGAAGCCTTCCTTTGAGGGGAGAAAGCATCTTGAGCGGGGAAGACATAATGAATTGTGCCGTGCCAAACGGCCACAGCCTAGGCGGGGCGGTCGCCGGCGCGAAACAGATCGGCGGCGTTTCGCCACGGTCGTCTGTGTGCGGTAGGGCGACCGCCTATGTGCGGTATTCGTCTGTCAGGGTAAGGGGTAGGAGATCCTAGTGTGCACCGCAGCCCGATGGTTGCGCTCGCCCGCGGAAAAAACCGGGAGAGGATGAGTCACCCGAACGGGTGTCCTACGAGGGTGCGTCTCGCGATCGACCTGTCGATGCGGGTCAACCGCTGCCTGGCCGCGTGAACAGGAGCAACCAGTCCTCGTCGCCGGCGAGGTTGCGGCCCGGCGACGTGTACTGGCTGGTGACCGCCACCGCTCGGGTCGCGCCGGAACTCGGATCGAACCACCGGGCCCTGATGTCGCCCGCCAGCTTCGAGCGGTCGATCGTGATCGCCGTGGGCGACGGCAGGTAGACGACGGCGGCTGCGCCGTCGGGGGTCCGCGCCGCCGTGACGTAGTCGTTGTCCAGCACGTCCAGGGGTTCGAACCTCGACAGGCGGTCCCCGCGCCCCGCGGTCACGAAGCTCTCGTCCACGTCGGGTGCAAGCTGCCACCACGGCAGCGAGGAGAACAGCCGGCGCAGTCGGGTCACCTGGTTGACCGCGTCGGTTTCGCGGCGCTGCTCCCAGCTTTCGTCGAATTTCCAGTCACGCGTGCCGAACACGTCGCCCGCCGACCCGGAGGTGAGGGCCCACAGCACCTGACGACGCAGCGTTTCGTCCGTGGTGGGGGCCGTCATCGGCTGGTTGTTCTCGCCCTCGTAGTTGGCCTCGCCCATGAGCGCCGGGAGGACCGGGCGGCGCGCGTAGGCGTCGAGGACGGCCCGATAGGTGGGGTGGTAGGTGTACACGAAGTTCCAGTCCACGCGCGCCGCCCAGTAGGGATCGCTGGTCGACAGGGGCGTGGGGTGGTGGAGTTGCATGCTGAACAGTCGGTTGTCGCCGGTGTCCCGGATGCCGCGCATTCCCGCCTCGATGCAGCGGTCGTCCTCACTTCCCTGGTCGGAGCCCTGATTGCGAGGGAGGTAGTCACCGCCCGACATCCAGACGATGTTGGGCAGGTCTCGGAAGTGGGCCGCGACCTTGGCGCCGTAGTCGCGGCACTGTTGGATCGACGTGGGCCTGAAGGCGTTGTCGAGCGTCCAAGCGTCGATGGGGTAGAGGAGCAGGGTGATCCCGCGGTCGGCGGCCATCCGAGCGTGATCGTGGGCCCGCTGCCAGTAGGGCTCGTTCCACCGCAACACATCCCCGTCGACGAACGGCGCGATCCCGTCGTACGTCCGCCCGTTCGGCATCGGTGCGCCGTTCACCTCGTCACCGATGAGGGAGACGATCGCGGCGTTGAAGCCGCGCTTCGAACGATCCGCCAACCACGAGCGCGCCTCGTCGGGAGACAGCCTGGTCATGAGCGTCCAGGGGGAGTCGCCCTTGACGAGGATGGGTTGCCCGTATTGGTCGACGAAGTAGCGCCCGTTACTGCTGCGGGCCGTGATGTAGGGGGGACCGACCGCGGGGGCGCCCGCTCCCGGGGTGGGGCGCGGAAAGGAGCCGGCGGCGTCCCTGCTCGCCTCCTCGCTCACGAGTCCGGGCACGGCGTGGCCTTCGGCCCCGAGGCCCCAACTGGGCGCGGCCGCCACGGGCAGTGACGCGAGTAGCGCGGCGACGAGGCACAGGGCGATCTGCGGGAACCGATCGCGTCGTCGCGGGGGTGCCTGGCGCGGGCGGGGCGGGTGGGGGCGGTCCGAAGAGGTCGGCGCGTTCGGCATGGCTTCGCGGTCCTTCGCTACCAGGAACGGGTGGGCGGCACATCACACTCGGTGCGGTCGTCTCTGCGGGGCCCGCACACGCCGTACGGGTTTGCGCCCCAAAGGTACTCGATCGAGCAGGTCTCGGGCAGGTCGCGGTCCGGCCGGGCTCGCCGGGCCTTTGCGTGATGTCAAGAAGGGACGCGAGATGTTCCGAGCGACCTACTCGATCGCTGCGACGCCCGAAGCCCGCCTCGCTGACCTGCGGTGATGTGCGAGCTGATTCGTCATAAGGAGGATCGAGTAGGTCGCTCGGAACAATCGAGTTGGTCGCTCGGGACAGGGGACGGCGGACAAGCGCCGAAAGGGTGGCGGGGGAGGGACGCGCCGGGCAGGCTTGGGGTGGATGTGGTTCGGAAGGATTTGGTCGTCCCGGAGGTCACGAAGGGCGGCCCGTACGCGACACAGGAGGCACCGTGGACATCACCCAGCTGATCCTCGACCAGCATGCCGGCCAGCGGCAGTTGTTTGCCTACCTCGAAGAGATCCCGAGGGACGATCTGGAGGGACTCGCCGCGGTGTGGCATCAATTGGAGAACTTCCTGTTGCTGCACGCCGAGGCGGAGGAGCTGTACTTCTACCCCGAACTGGCGAAGATCGGCACTGGCGGTGCCGATGCGCCGAGCAACACCGAGCAGATCACCGACGCCATCAAGGACCACAACGAGATCCGCGACGCGATCCAGCGGGTGCGATCGGCGACCGTCGGATCCGACGAGTGGTGGGCCGCCGTGATCGATGCCGACGTCGCCAACAGCGACCACATGGGCGAGGAGGAGCGTCAGGACCTGGCCGACTTCCGCCAGCAGGCGAGCCTGGAGCTGCGGCACGAGATCGCGGTGGCGTTCCTGCGCCGCCAGGCGATCCGGTGGGAGGAAGAGAAAATCATCCGAGACCGCGACCCGGAGCAGTACGTCGACGATGCGGAGAACGCGCCGACGAGCGATCTCGAACGTGCTGCTGCGCGCTTGGAGGAGACCCAGACGGCGACGCTGTCCAGCGGCGACCCCGAGCCCTCGCTGCGCGCCTCGCGCACAAAGTAGCCCCGATTTCTTGACGCGCATGTGCCACAACTGCGCCACATTCCGCCGGCCCCCGGGCTTCCCCCAGCGAAGGAACCGTGGCGCTCTGCCAGGTCGGAAGGCACGCCTGGGGCACGAGGAGGGCTGTTTGCCGAGGTAGTGACGTGAGACAAGCGGGAGGTCCAGGGGCTTGACCTGCGGTGATGGGTGGTGCCCCCGGCAAGATTCGAACTTGCGACACCCGCTTTAGGAGAGCGGTGCTCTATCCCCTGAGCTACGAGGGCATGTCCCGCGCGGCGGGACG
>CAKUSI010000201.1 GCA_934678955.1 uncultured Austwickia sp.
GTGGGCACCTTCAGGACGCGCGACGTCTGAGTCCTGCGCACAGGGGGCGGGGCCGGGATCACTCCCGGCCCCGCCCCTTTTTCCGTGCCCCGGACCGATGGGGGCTGGTCGAACGGGCGCTCCGGCTGGCCATTCGTGCATGGTGACCGAGGCAGGCGCCGCCGACTCCTACGACCCGGCCTCGCGCAAGCCCACCGTCTCGTTCGGCGACTCGCTCGTCGACGACCTCGTCCGCCGTGACTTCACCGTCAACGCGATGGCGCTCTCGGTGGTGTCCGGGGCGTTCGCCGACCCGCACGGCGGCCTGGCCGACCTCGAGGTCGGCGTCCTGCGCACCCCGTCGACCCCCGAGGTCTCCTTCAGCGACGACCCGCTGCGGATGATGCGGGCCGCACGGTTCGCGTCCCAGCTCGGCTTCACCCCCGCCCCCGAGGTGGTCGACGCGATGACCGACATGGCCGAGCGCATCGACATCATCTCCGCCGAGCGCGTGCGTGACGAGCTCTCCCGGCTGCTGCTCTCGGACGCCCCGCGCGCCGGGCTGGACCTCCTCGTCCGCACCGGACTGGCCGACCGCGTCCTGCCCGAGGTCGCGGCGCTGGTGCGCGAGGTCGACGAGCACGGCCGCCACAAGGACATCTACCAGCACACCCTCACCGTGCTGGAGCAGTCGATCGACCTGGAGCGCGCGCGGGGTCACGCGCCGGATCTGGTCGGCCGGCTGGCCGCGGTGTTCCACGACGTCGGGAAGCCGCGGACGAAGAAGTTCGAGGCCGGCGGCAAGGTCTCCTTCCACCACCACGACGTGGTCGGGGCCAAGATGACCAAGAAGCGGCTCACCGAGCTGCGGTTCTCCTCCGACGAGGTCAAGGCGGTCGCCAAGCTCGTCGAGCTGCACCTGCGGTTCCACGGCTACGCCGACGCAGACTGGACCGACTCGGCCGTGCGCCGCTACGTCCGCGACGCCGGAGACCAGCTGGAGCGGCTCCACATCCTCACCCGCGCCGACTGCACGACGCGCAACCAGCGCAAGGCCAACCGGCTGCGCACGGCATACGAGCAGCTGGAGTGGCGCATCGACGCCCTCGCCGAGCAGGAGGAGCTGGACGCGATGCGTCCCGACCTCGACGGCACCCAGATCATGGAGGTGCTCGGCGTGGGGCCGGGCCCGGTGGTCGGGCAGGCCTACAAGTTCCTGCTGGAGAAGCGCCTCGACGAGGGTCCCCTGGGCGAGGAGCGCGCCCGCGAAATGCTTCTGGAGTGGTGGGCGCAGCGGTAGATCCGGGACGCCCCGCCGGCGGCCCGCTGGCCACGCCATGATGGGGCGGTGCAGACGGTGAGGGCGGTGACGGAACGGCTGGCGTCCGCGCCCGTCGTGCTCGTGATCATCGCGATCGCCTCGGTGCAGCTGGGGTCGTCGCTGGCCAAGGACCTCTACTCCGCGGCCGCGCCCCTCACCGTGGCCTGGCTGCGGCTCCTCGGCGCCGCTGTGGTGCTCGGGCTGATCACCCGGCCGCGCCTGCGCGCGCGGTCGGCGTCCGACTGGGCCTGGGTCGTGGCGTACGGACTGTGCCTGGCCGGCATGAACGTGACGTTCTACCTGGCCATCGAGCGCATCCCGATCGGGATGGCGGTCACCCTCGAGTTCCTGGGGCCGTTGGGGGTGTCCGTGGCGCTGTCGCGTCGGGCCCGCGACCTGCTGTGGGTCGGGCTGGCCGCGGTGGGCGTCGCCCTGCTCGGCTTCTCGCCCGGCGACCTCGACCCGGTCGGCGTGTTCTGGGCCCTGGCCGCGGCCTGCCTGTGGGCCGGCTACATCCTGCTCGCGGGGCCGACCGGACGCCGCTGGTCCGGCGTCTCGGGGGTGGCGGTGGCGTTCTGGGTCGGACTCGCCGGGCTGACGCCGGTGGTCTGGGCGCTCGACCTGTTCCCCGCCGCGGTGCCCGCGGTCTGGGGGCTCGGCCTGATGATCGGGCTGCTGTCCTCGGCGATCCCCTACGGGCTCGAGATGATGGCCCTGCGCCGCATCGAGCCGCGCATCTTCGGCATCCTCATGTCCCTCGAACCGGCCGCGGCGGCCCTGTTCGCGCTGGCCCTGCTGGGCGAGACGCTCCGCCCCATCGAGATCCTCGCCATGGCGTGCGTCGTGGTGGCCTCGATCGGTGTGGTGCGCTCGTCGCGCCCTGCCAGGCCCTCAGCGGACGCCGTTGGCCCAGAGGTCGCGTAGCAGGGCGATCTCGGCGAGGTGGTGGATGGCCTCGCGGTGGATGTGGAGCACGAGGGTCTCCATCGGGTGCTCGGCCCACGGCCCCTCGGCCTCGCCCACCGGACGTGCGAGCGCTTCCTCGTCCAGCCCGCGCACCCCGTCGACCCAGCGCGCGACCACCGCGTCGAGGTGGTCGAGGGCGTCCGCGGCGGTGCCGGGGTAGTCGTAGGAGTCGTAGTCGACCGCCGGCCCGCCGAAGTGGGAACCGACCCGCGCGCCGAACACCCCGACCAGCAGGTGGCCGAGGCGCCACGCGATCGTGGTCACGGGGGCGGGATCCGGCTCGGGGAACGCGAAGTCGATGGTGAAGTCGCCGGAGCCGGCCTGGATCGGGGCGGTGCCGGTGCCGCGGGGGTGGACGTTCCAGGCTCCCGGGGCGGGCTCCCAGAAGTACTCGTCGTCGGTGAGCCCCTCGAGGCGGGGGCGGGCGGCGGTGTCCCAGTGCCAGGTGAACTGCTCGAGCAGGGCTTCGGTCCGGTTCATGCACCCAGTATGGGACGCGGCCCTGGGAGGCGGGGATGGGTGACGGGGATGGGTGACGGGGTCAGATGTGGACGACCATGGGGCCAGTCAACCAACCCGGCGGCATCCGGGACCCCGTCGGGGGTGTACGGAGGTGTACGAACCCCGTACGACAACGGGTTCCGTACGGTCAGCGGTCGCTGCAGGGGTCGATCCGGGGGATGCCGGGCAGGTATCGCTCCCACTCGTCGTCGGTGAGCGGCTCGCCGCGGAGCGCGCACAGGACCGGGCGTTCGGCGTCGGGGTCGGTGCCCCAGAGGCGGACCTCCCCGGTGGCGCCGGTGGCGGCGATGAGGGCCCCACCGGCGAGGAACTGCACGTCGTGCACCGACCCCATCGCGGCCGGCACCGACAGCACCGCTGTCGTGCTGTCCTCGGTGAGGTCCCACACCCACAGGTAGTCGCCGACGCCGGCCGCGACGAGCAGGGACGCGTCGGGGGAGAAGGCGATCGTGTTGATGCCGGCGCGCGGGCCGAGCAGGCGGCGGAGTTCCTGCGGCCGGGCCGGGTCGGTCCAGTCCCACAGCAGGACGTCGCCGCCGTCGGTGCCGGCAGCCAGAAGGCGCCCCGTCGATGAGAAGGCGGACGCCCCGGGGTTCGAGGGGGTCGGCAGGGACGCCGTGGCGACGGGATGCTCGGGGTCGGAGACGTCCCAGAGGTCGACGGCCCCCGCCGCGATGCCGACCTGCAGGTACCGCCCGTCGGGGGAGAAGGTGGCCAGCTGGGGCACCTCGCTGGGCAGGGTCGCGAGCGGGGTCACGGAGAGGTCGGCGCCGATCCGCGCGAGCACCGTGCCGCGCCCGTTGTAGAGGCCGGCGGCGAGCAGGGTGCCGTCGGGACTCACGTCGAGCGCGACCAGGTTCTCGTCCGCGGCGATGCGCGAGGTGCGGGGGGTCCCGGGGACCGGACCCGCCACGTCCCAGACCACCACCTGACCGTCGGTGGTGCCCGCCACCACGCGGTCGCCGGCCGGGGTCATGGCCGTCGCCACCGAGGGCGCCAGCCCCTCGGGGAAGGGCAGGCGCAACCGCCGGTCGTTGCCGGGGCGGCCCCACAGCTCCACGACCGCGTCGGCCTGGTCGGTGCCGACCAGCCAGTCCGCGCCCGCGGCGTCCGCGGCCAGGTAGTAGATGCGGCCACCCTCGCTGCGCAGGACGCTGCTGCGCTCCCCCCAGTGCAGCAGCGTGCCGTCGACCAGGGTGGCCATCGGCTCGGGGCCGGCCCACGCCACCGACTGCACGATGGCGGGGGCCCTGATACCGCGGAGGTGCTCCATGGTGTCGGACGCCCACACGTGCAGCCGCTGCTCGCTGTCTCCCGTGAGCAGCTGCGACCCGTCGCCCGAGAACGCGACGCCGTTGATCCAGAAGCTCGACACGGGGGTGAGCCGGGGCGGGATGGTGCCTGCCCCGGCGAGCGGCCAGTTCGCCACCTGCCCGCTCGTCAGCCCGGCGGCCAGGCTGCTGCCGTCGGGGCTGATGGCCAGCGACAGCGCGCGGATGCCCGGGTCGGCGCCCAGCGGGATCGGATCGGCCGGCTCGAGGCCCGTCGCGGTGACGGCCCAGACGCCGATGTGGTCGCGCGTGCCGGCGGTGAGGACCCGGCCACCGTCGGGGGTGAACGCCAGGGCGCTCACCTGCCCGTCGAAGGTCTGGGCCCCGAGGCGCTGGGGGCCGGCCAGCCGGTCGAGGTGCCAGAGCTCGACGGTCGAGGTGGTCCCTTCGGAGTGGGCCAGCGCGAAGCGGGGACCCGTGGGGTCGAAGGCGGCACCGAACAGCGTGCCCGCCCCGCCCAGGTCGGCCAGGGTGGTGGGCTCGTCCGTGACGTCCCACAGCGCGCGGTAGCCGCCGGCGCCCCCGGTGAGGAGCAGGAGTCGGTCCTCCGCCCGGGTCAGGGCCACCGCGAACAGCTGCCCGCCCGCAGGGTCGGCCGTGAAGCGGACGTCGGGCGGCCCGTGGATGGTGTCCGCCCGCCACAGCGCCACCCCGCCCGCACCGTCGACCTGCACCACCGAGCCGCCCGGGCCGGTGGTGGCGAAGGACGACCCGGGCGCCGTCCAGCGGGTGGGGACGTCGAGGCTGGTCGCCACGAGCAGGGAGCTGCGCGCCTCGCGGGTGGGAGCCAGCGCGGCGCTGACGAGGGCGAGCTGGGCGTACAGGTTCGGGTCACGGTCGCGCAGCGTGCTGGCCTGGTTGGCGACCTGGCGGGACTGGGCGTCCAGTTGCACCTGCCGGGTCTGCAGGAACGCGCCGGTGGCCAGCAGGGCGAGGACGAGGGTCAGCGCGGTCAGGCCGAACGCCAGCGCGCGTCCGCGCCGCAGCCGGGCCGACGTGCGGCGCTCCTGGGCGAGCTGGGAGGTGAAGTGGGCGCGGGACTCCGTGAGGAACTCGGCCTCGAGCGGGCTGAGCAGGTCGGTGCTGTCGTCCAGGCCCAGGCCGGCGAACATGGGCAGCCGGTCGACCGGGATCAGGCCGTCGGGGGAGCGGCCGCTGTCGACCCACAGGCGGGCGGCGCGGCCGAGGTGCTCGCGCACGCGGAGCTGCTCGCGGCCGTCCTCGATCCAGTCGGCCAGGCGCGGCCAGTGGCGCAGCACCGAGTCGTGGCTGATCAGCAGCTGGGTCTCGGTGGCGCTGAGCACGCGGGTGTCCACGAACGGGCGGGCGACGGCCAGCGTGGCCGCCGACAGCGAGGCCAGCGCGACAGGACGCCGCACGGCCCGGTCGTCCAGCAACCCGACCATGCGCATGAACAGGGCGCGCGCGGTGCGGCGCTGCTCGGTGGACAGGGACGCGACGATCCCGTCGGCGAGGTTCTCCACCGCCGAGGACAGCCCGCCGGCCCGTCGGTAGTCGTCGACGGTCATGCGCTGCCCCGACCCGGCGCCCCAGGTCATCAGCAGCGCGTGGGACACCAGCGGCAGCAGGGTGAGCGTGGCCTGCGGGTCCTCGGCCGCCCCGGTGTCGGCGAGGACGAGCTCGACCAGGCCCGGGTCGACCTCGACGTCGCGCAGGGCCGCCGGCCCGGTGATGGCCTGCCGGATCTCCTCCGGCGCCATGGGCTGGACCAGGATCGGCCGCTCGAGGGCGTCCCGCAGGTCGCTCAGCTCGGCCAGGCGGCCGTAGGCGTCGGAGCGGATGCCCAGGACGACCGTCGCGCGGGTGGCGAGGTCGAGCACGGCGGCCAGCGTGGGGTCACGGTCCTCGCCGAGGTCGAGCAGCTCCTCGAACTGGTCGAGCACGACGAGGTCGGCGTCCCCGGTGTCGAGGTGGGTGGCGAGGTCGCGGACGGTCAGGACGCGGCCGCGGCGGTGCTCGAGCAGCCCGCCGGGTGCGCAGTGGCGCCCGACCAGTCCGGCGGCGAGCAGCGACGACTTGCCGCTGCCCGACGGGCCGACCAGCGCGACCAGCCCGTGGTTCGGTGCGTGGCGCCGGACGGCGGTGGCGATGCGGGCGGCCTCGGCGTCACGGCCGAAGAAGATCCGCTCCTCGGTGGTGGCGTAGGGGCGCAGGCCGACGTAGGGGGTGTCGCCGCTGCGCAGGGTGCCCAGGGCGCGGTCGACGTCGAGCCACTCGGGCTGGACCTCGCCCTCCAGCCCGAGCGCGCGGACGAGCCGCTCGAACTGCGGCCGCAGGGCCGGGGTCGGGGCGTGCTTGCCGGACAGCCACCCCTGCACCGTCGCGGCCGGGACGTCGACCAGGCGCGCGACCGCGCGGATCGACAGGTTCTTCCGGCGCCGGGCGCTGTCCAGGCGCGCGGCCAACTCCTCCCGGGGGGTCACGGACACGGTCCCATCGTGGCACCAGCGCCCCCCGGCAGGCGAAACGCCGAGGGCTTTACTTTGATCGTGATCAAAGTAAAGCCCTCGGCGCTCATGTCCGTGCCTCGGCGGGAGGCGGTCAGAGCATCGGCTGGGTGTGCCAGATGCGCTGGATGTAGTCGCGCATCGAGCGGTCGGAGCTGAAGAAGCCCGT
>CAKUSI010000202.1 GCA_934678955.1 uncultured Austwickia sp.
CGGGATGCTCAACGGCATCCTCGGCGACGGCTGCGTCGGCTGATGTTCCGCCGTCGCCCACCCCGCCCGGCGAGCTCGGCCGAGGTTGTCCCGCTCTCGCGCACTCAGCTGCTGGGCGTCCTGGCGGGGCTGCTGCTGGTGGGCGGCGTCTTGCTGTACGGGCTGGGCTACACCCTGGTCTCCAGCTTCTCGGCGGGATCCGCGCGCGACGGCGTCCAAAGCAGCGCTCACGCGGACGCCGACCCTGCCCAGCGGCGAGACCTCATTGCGGCGGCGCCGATGGCGACGGTGGCCCAGGAGGCCGGCCTGACGCCGGGGGTGGCGATCTCCCTGCCTCCCGCGATCAGGCTGCCCGCCGCCACCACCGTCGGCGCCAGCGGTGTGCCGTCGGGCTACCCGCACACCCCCGAGGGGGCGGCCGCCCAGCTGGCGGCCATCGAGGTCCGCGTGCTGTCCGCGATGTCGCTCCCGTTGGCCACCGAGGTGTACCGCGACTGGGCGATGCCCGGCGGAGTGGGCGCCGCGGACTGGTCGCAGACCCGCAACGTGCAGTCGTTCCTGACCCACGCCCGGCAGTCGTCGAACCAGTTGGACCCCGGAACCCTGGTCAGCGTCACGCCCGCGGCTATCCAGATCAAGGGGACCGACGGCCCTGACTGGGTGGTCGCGTGCGTGCTGCTCGACGTTCGCGCCGCCCTGAAGGCGGAGGCCCGCATGGGTTACGGCACCTGCGAGCGCATGCAGTGGACCGGCGACCGCTGGCTGATCGGCCCCGGTGCCCCACCCGCCCCGGCCCCGTCGACGTGGCCTGGTTCGGACGCCTCCGTCGAGGCCGGCTGGCTGCCGGTCGCCTCCAGCTGAAGGAGCTGCCATGCCCATCGATCCGTTCGGCCTGCTCGGCTCGGCCATCGCCAACGTGGTGACCGACAGTCTGACCGCGGCCATGCTGGCGCTGTGGAACGCCGGGTTGTGGGTGCTCCGGGCGGTCCTCGAGCTTGAGGACGCGATCCTCACCCCGAGTCTCGGCGAAGGCGGACTCGTCGGCGAGCTGTACGCGACCACCTTCTGGATCGCCCTCGCGCTGGTCGGGATCCTCATGCTCGTCCAGGTCGGCGTCGCCCTCGGGAAGCGGGACGGGCACAGCATCGGCCGGCTCCTCGTTGGCGCTGCCCAGTTCGGTTTCGTGTGGTTCGCGTGGGTGGGCTACGGCGTCACCCTGGTCGCCGCCTGCAGCGGCCTCACCAAAGCCCTCATGCAGTCACTGCTCAACGTCACCCGATGGAGCGAGTGGGAACCCTGGGAACCGTTCACCGCAAGCGACGTCAGCAACGGCACCGTCGCCGTCATCCTCGGCGTCATGGGGATGCTGCTGTGGATCGCGGCGATCGGCCACACCCTGGTGATGGTGGCCCGCGCCGCGTCGCTGCTCGTGTTGGCCGCCGTCACACCGATCGCGGCGGCCGGGCTGGTCACCGACTTCGGACGCGGCTGGTTCTGGAAGTCGTTCCGCTGGTTCCACGCCGCCGCCCTCACCCCGCCCCTGATGGTGCTCGCGCTTGGCATCGGCGTGAGGATCACCACCGAGGTGGCGGTCGGCGGTGAGGACGACGTCCTGAAGTCGATCGGGACCGCGTTCGTCGGGGTCGTGTTGATCTGCGTGTCGTCGTTCTCCCCGCTTGCGCTCTACAAGCTGTTCGCGTTCACCGACCCCGGCAGCACGTCTGGGTCCGCCCTGCGGGCCGGGCTGGCGGCCGCCGGTGGCATCGGCGGCGTCCTCGCCGGACGCCAGACCGGCAGCAGTGCTGCCACCACGACCGACGAGGCCGGACGCACCGCGGGCGAGGATGGAGCCGCCGCCACCACGATCGGCCGATTCGCGGCTGGCATGGGCCCGGTCGGTCAGGCGTTCTCGACCGGCATCGGCGTCATGGCCGCCGTGGGCGGAACAGCCGCCGCCCTGGGCGCCGATCAGACCAACCAGATGGGCGTCGGCCACAACAACTTCCCGCCCGACTACTCACGCCGCGGCGTTCGGACCGGCAGCGGTCAGTCGGGATATGACGGTGCCCCCAGTGAGCCCACCAACCCCGACGACCCCACCGTGGACAACGGCTACGACGGCGGCGGGTGGGGTGGCCCGCCCCCGGACGCCGCCCCCGCAGGTTCGGCACCCTCCGGAGCGGGCGCATCGCCGGTCGCTGGCAGGCCTGCCGGCGCCGGGTCTGGCGCCGGAGCGGTCGCGAGGGGCGCCCACAGCAGCCCCGAAGTGGTGGAGGCCGCCGAGGTGGCGGCGCTATAGCATCCGAGGGCGGTGAAGTTTGAACGCCCTGAAATCTGGCTACCTCTCGTGCGGGCAACCGGACCCTAGATGTCAGTCACGAGTTCAGATCTCCGTGATGCTGGCGGAATTACTCCACCTTGGTGGAATGTCCTGTTGCCGCCTGACTGCCGTGCCGCCTTCAACTCTCCTCGAGCATGGTGATGTCGGCCCTGGCACTTCGAGTGCTCTACGATCGCCGACGAAATGCGTCAAGCAGTGCTTGGACGACCGAACTAGCGACCTCGTCAGCGCCGCGGTCCAATGCCGCACTCGATATCGCCTCGTCCGGCTCAACGCGAACCGGCTGCGACCCGAACCCTGACATCGATGCGGAAGTCCGGGCGACACCAGTAACCCTGCCCTCGGCCACCATGGAAGTAGTCCCCCCGAGGCCAATCCCGATCGCGACGTCACCGTCGGGCACCATACGAAGGGACCCGATAAGCCGGAGCCCCCCGGACACAGTCGACTCGAGTACCGCCTGGTCGAGTATGGAGCCGAGTCCGTCGGCAGGCAGTGACCAAAGCAACGACACCTGTCCAGCGGCGTCAACGCGTACCGTGGTCAGCCCACCCTCGCGTGGCTCGCCCCACCGGCGGTTGTCCGACGGGGGCAGTTCCACCACAGCAGCGTCGTCGGCGATGAAGGGTTTGGCGCCGGCTGCAACTGCAAGCGTCCCCACGCTTCGCAGCGACGAGACGAGTAGATCGGGCAGTTCTCGGAGTTGTCGCATGGATCGGGTTTCGGCGTTCAGCGGTACGACGTGCAACTCGAGCCAAGCGGCTGATGTGCTGCTCGTGCCTTGACTGCCGTCCGGGTCCCAGCGGACCTCGACCGGTGAGCGCAGCGGGGAGAACGTGAGCGCTGGCGGTTGCGACTCAAGGCTGCGAAGCGCCTGCACAACCTTGGTCTGCAGATCTGCGACGTCGGTGAACTCGGCGTAGAACGCGCCATGACCGTAATCACCAACCACCCTCGCGAACAGTTCCTGCTCGGGTTCAAACTCGACGCTCTTCTTCCGAAAGACGAGCCTCGGGAGGCCCTTGGCGACGGCCGCCACCCACTCGTCGTGTGTCGCGGACTGCCCTGTCTCCGGAAAGACGTGCCCGTAGTAGGGACCCAGCAGGAGCAAGTACGCGTCGCTGTCGTCAACGCCGCGCAGGCATGCCTCGCGGCTTGGCATAGCCTTCGCTCCGAAGTCCTCGAACCTTTTGGGTTGGTGCCCCAGCGCCATGACCAAGCCGGGGAGTGCATCCCGCTCCGCCTCCAGGCCGCGTCGTACGCTGCTGATGAACACCTTCATGAGGCCTCCTGGCCGAGCCGGGCTGTCTAGGATGCTGAGCTGTTGAGGGACCGCGGGTCGATCAACTGACTGGAGCAATCGTGGACGATTTGACGGCCCAAGCATGTCAGGGTGCGCGACCGGGACGACATCGGCGATGACGTGATCCAGGGGGGCAGGAACCTCGGGTCGAACCCAGCGATCTACTGTGCGGTCCCCACTTCCCACAGACGGGGGAGTGCCGCTTCTACGCCATCGACCAGTTGTGGCGGGTCAAGTAGAGGGCGAGTTGTCAACGTCGTGCTGAGGGCGACCGCCACGCCGCAGTCACGAGGGCTATGACTGGAGTCGGATCCGGCGCTCGACGCGACCGGCGTGGGCTCCGCAGCGGGATCTCGATGGCGTCTTGGCCGAACTTGAGCGCGTAGACCGGCGGATCGCCTGTACCCGCGGCGTCGACCCAGTGCCATGTGTCGCCGCCCAGGCCGACCTCTGTCACGAGAGCCAACGGGCGACGCCATGCGACGAGCGTCCTTGGAGTCATTGACTGCGGCTTCCGGTTGAAGCTGACACGTTGGTGATCCCAGACATCGTCGTCGTGCTCCGCCTGCAGGTAGCAGACAGCCGCATCGGTGACAGCGACGAAAACGTACCGGGTGCCAGGCACCCCGGCGCCGCTCTCGAAGGCGACGTCCAGGTACAAGTGAGCATCATCGGCAAGAAGTGCCAGCCACCTTGTCACGAGGACGTGCGGCGGCCTGCAGGGGAGTCCGGCTGCCAGAAGCACTTCCGCAGCGCTGTCCGCATCAATCATGTCGGTTTCCCCCTTGCTCTTGACATGGTCTCGCAAGGTCCCTGGTTGGCGCCGTCGGCGCGCCGACTTCCCATAAGGAGCACCAACTGCGCGCCTCCACGGCGACCTACAGCATCCCGCCGAGACGTTCCCACCGAACCACCAAGCGCGGTCCCTCCTGTGCGTCCAGTGGGACCTTTGCCATGTCAGGCGTGGGCCCCGGTAACGAACGTGCGCTGCGGGTGCGTTCGTGAGACAACGCCTGGCCGAATGGCGATCAGCGCAATGGACGTCTCTCGAGGATCCGATCCCGGCTCGTGAACACCGCTCGATGGATTCTTCGGCCACTCGGGTCACCGAAGGTCAAGCTCGTGGTTGGGAACGATGCCCAAACCGCGGACCGGGCGCTGGCGTTGTCCACGGGACGGCCGCAGGCGCCGTTATGCGGGTGAGTGGCCTCGTGGTCACCGCACCTGACAGGAGACGCATCGCATGGATGACTGGACCTACCCAGAGCCCAACTCCGACGACCTCGACCCGCCTTCGTCGCAGCCCGTGCTGGTGGATGAGGTCTCGGGCGCGGTCGAGGACCGCCTGCGCGCGGCCCACCGAGGGGCGGCGGACATCGAGCGATCCTGGGTCTGGGACAGCGTCGCCGACGGCAGGAGCACTCCGCTGCAGTTCGAGTCACCCGCCCACACATCGCTGGCTTACTGACCGCAGGTCTCGTCATGGCTGCGGTGTACGACGACTACGGCCCGGATCGGGTCGGCTTCTTCTTCGGGCTGACGGGCCCCCGGCTGGCGGCCTTGACCCTCGCGGTCATCCCTGTGTTCGTGGCGGCCAACCAGCAACGCTGGCTGCTCGCGGCCCAACTCGCCGGGCTCGCTGCCGTGGTGACGGTGCTGGTCGTCGTCCCCGTCCGCGGCCGATCGGCCACCGGCTGGCTTGTCGCCAGCCTCAGCTTCACCGCCGGCAAGGCGCTCGGCTGGACTTCGTGGCGCAGCAAGGCCGCCACAGGCAAGGCCGAAGCCCTCGAGAACGCGGACCTGCCCGGCGTGATGACCGGCATCGAGGTCCACGACGGCGCCCCCAAGGGTCCGGCGCAGACCCGGTACGCCGTCATCCAGGACCACGGCCTGCGCACGTGGGCGATGACCGCCGCGATCCGACACCCCGGCGTCGGCATGGCCGAGGGCGAGCGCCGCGACCAGTACGGCCGCGGCCTGACCGAGCTGCTGGACGTCGCCGCCCGGGCGTCCCTGATCAGCGACGTGGTGTTCCTGGTCCGCAACGTCCCCGACGACGGCGCCGAACGCCAGCAGTGGATCGCAACCCATCGGCGTCCCGACGGCCCCGAACTCGCCCGCCGGATGAACGACGAGCTCGCCACCGCGCTGACCCGCGCCGCCGTCCGCACCGAGGCCTTCGTGAGCTTCGTGGTCCCCGAAACCCGGATTGCGAAGCAGGCCCGCGAGTTCGGTGGCGGCCTGGAGGGCCGTACCCGCGTCCTGTACGCGCTGGCCGACGAGATCTCCGCGATGCTGCGCGGCGGCATGGGCATGACCGACGTGACCTGGCTCACCTCACCCCAGCTGGCGCTCGCCGTCCGCACCGGTTTCGCGCCCGCCGACCGCGCCGCGATCATCGACGCCCTCGCCGCCCACCAGACCGACCCGACCGTGTGCACCGACGTGCCGTGGGCGATGGCCGGCCCCTCCGGCGCCGACACGACGATGCGGCACTACTCCCACGACGCCTGGAACTCGATCAGCTCCACCATCAAGCTCCCCGACCGGGGCGCCTGCCTCGGCGCCCTCGCGCCGGTGCTCACCCCGTCCGAGCCGGGGGAGCGGCGCAGCTACACGGTCGTGTTCCCGATCCTGCCCTTCAGCCGCGCCGACCGGCAGACCGCCTCCGGCGAATGGGCCGCCGACATGGGCGAAGGCCTCCGGGGCCGGCTTCAGATCCGGCAACGCTCCCGCGACCGCGCCAACATCAACCGCGCCCACCGCCTCGACGCGGAACTCGCCTCCGGGCATGCCCTCACCCGCCCGTACGCGGTCGCGTGCGTCACCGTCGCCAAGACCATGCGCGTCGCCGAGTTCGGACGCCGCCTCGAGGCGTCCATCCGGCGCGCCGGCTTCGCACCCCTGCGCCTCGACCTCGCCCAGGACGCCGGCTTCGCCGCCGCCACCCTGCCGCTCGGACTCGGACTCACCCGGAAGGCCGACGAATGAGGACACCGGCCCGCGGACGCTCCACCGCCCAACTGCTCGCCGACTTCGGCCACGACCTACCCACCAAACCCGAACCCGAACGTCCCGGCAAGGAGCCCTACCTGTTCCA
>CAKUSI010000203.1 GCA_934678955.1 uncultured Austwickia sp.
AGGGTCTCCAGCACGACGCCCTGCCCGGCGAACGCGGCGTCGCCGTGCATCAGGATCGGCAGCACGGTGAACGCCTCGCCGTGCAGGTTGAGCCGGTCCTGCTTGGCCCGCACGATGCCCTCCAGGACCGGGTTGACGGCCTCCAGGTGGCTCGGGTTCGCGGCGAGGTAGACCTTCGTGGTCTTGCCGTCCTCGGAGGTGAAGACGCCCTCGGTGCCGAGGTGATACTTCACGTCGCCGGAGCCTTGCACGGTGCGCGGATCCGGGGTGCCCTCGAACTCGCGGAAGATCTGCGCGTAGCTCTTGCCCGCGATGTTGGCGAGCACGTTGAGCCGGCCCCGGTGCGGCATACCGATGCACACCTCGTCCATGCCGTCCTCCGCAGAGGAGACCAGGACGCGGTCGAGCAGGGCGATCACCGACTCCCCGCCCTCCAGGCTGAACCGCTTCTGACCCACGTACTTGGTCTGCAGGAACGTCTCGAACGCCTCGGCCGCGTTGAGCCGACGCATGATCCGCATCTGCTCGTCGCGCGGGATCTTCGCGCCCTTGACCTCGAGCTTGCGCTGCATCCAGGCGCGCTGCTCCGGGTCCTGGATGTGCATGTACTCGACGCCGATCGTGCGGCAGTAGCTGTCCCGGAGGATGTCCAGGATCTCCCGCAACGTCGCGCGGTCCTTGCCGCCGAAGCCTCCGGTGGCCACCTCGCGGTCGAGGTCCCACAACGTGAGGCCATACGTGCTGAGGTCGACGTCCTCGTGGCCGCGCATGCGGTATTCGAGCGGGTCGATGTCGGCCAGCAGGTGCCCGCGCACCCGGTAGGCGTGGATCAGCTTCTGCACCCGGGCGGCCTTGGACAGGTCGTCCTCGTGGGTCGCGTCGACGTCCCGCATCCAGCGGATCGGCTCGTACGGGACGCGCAGCGAGGTGAAGATCTCCTCGTAGAAGCCGTCCTCGCCCAGCAGTAGCTGGTGGATCTTGCGCAGGAATTCGCCCGACGTCGCACCCTGGATGATGCGATGGTCATAGGTGCTCGTGAGCGTGAGGATCTTGCTGATGCCGGCGCGGGCGATCGACTCCAGCGAGGCGCCCTGCCACTCGGCCGGGTACTCCATCGCGCCGACGCCGATGATGCAGCCCTGCCCCTTCATGAGACGCGGCACCGACTGGACCGTCCCGATGCCCCCCGGGTTGGTCAGCGAGATGGTGGTGCCGGCGAAGTCGTCGACCGACAGCTTGTTGGTACGGGCCTTGCGCACCAGGTCCTCGTAGGCGTGCCAGAAGTGGTAGAAATCCATCTTCTCGGCGGTCTTGATGCTCGGGACGACGAGGCTGCGCGTGCCGTCCGGCCTGGGCAGGTCGATCGCGATCCCGAAGTTGACATGCGCCGGCTGGACCAGGGCGGGCTTGCCGCCGTCGTCCGTGGCGAAGCTGAAGTTCATCTCCGGCAGATCGGAGAGGGCCCGCACCACCGCGTAGCCGATGATGTGCGTGAAGCTGACCTTGCCGCCGCGCGTGCGCCGCAGGTGCTCGTTGATCTGGATCCGGTTGTCGATCATCACCTTCGCCGGCACCCCGCGGAAGCTGGTCGCGGTGGGGACCGCCAGGCTCGCGTCCATGTTGGTGACGATGCGCGCGGCCGGTCCACGCAGCGTGGTGACGACCTCGTCGGCGTCCTTCTCCGGCTGATTCACCGGCGGGGCGTCGCGCGGGGTGAGGGATTTCGTGGCGCCGGCGGGCGACGTGGTGGCGCTGCCCTCGGCGGGCGCCTTGGTCGCGTCGGATGGCTGGCCGTGAGCGGCCGGCGAGGTCGAGGGCGCCGTCCGGCCCGGCTCACCGCCGGAAGGCGGGGCCGACGTGGTCGGGGCGGCCTTGACGTCGGTTCCCTTGCTCTGCGATCCCTTGCCCTGGGACCCCTTCACCTGCTGCCCCGAGCTGCTCTGCGCCCGGGCGGGCAGACTCACGGAGGGCGAGGAACCGCCCGCTCCGTCGCCCGAGGTCTGCAGCGGAGGCGCGGGAGCAGGCTCGCGGCGCGTCACCGGCGCCTGACCTGACGCCGCGCCCGGCGAGGTGGACGATGAGGCGGCCGGTGGAGCGGCGGGCGGAGACGTCGTAGTGGTCGAGCCGCCCTGCGAGCGCGCGGTGGCCTCACTGGGTCGATAGCCGGCGAAGTAGTTCCACCACGCCTGATCGACCGAGTTCTTGTCCTTCAGGTACTGCTCGTAGAGCTCGTCGACGAGCCACTGGTTGGGACCGAACCCGTTGTGGGTGTCATCGGGCGGGGGCAGGTCGGGCACGACGGCTTCGCCTCTTTCCTCACGTCGTCGCTCCGGTGGGACCGGACGCGGATGCTGCGGGGACGGACCGTGGCCGAAGGGGCGAGCCGGGCATGACGCGCCTTGTCCATGACAAGCCGTCGGGACAGGGCCGCTATCAGCCGTTGCTCTACGCCAGGGACGTCCCTAGCCAGGTTACCCTTCCCTGACCGGGGAGAACCCGTCAGGCCTGCGCGAATCGCCCGTAGGATGACCCGCGACATGTCCGAGTGGCTATTGGTGGGCGTCGGCGTCCTGCTCACGCTCGGGACGGCGCTGTTCGTCGCCGCCGAGTTCTCCTTGGTTGCGCTCGACCGGTCGCGGGTCAGCAGCGCCGCCGCGTCGGGCGACGCGCGCGCCCGTGCCGTGCTGCCCTCACTGAGCCGTCTCGCCACGCAGCTGTCGGCCGCCCAGGTCGGCATCACGCTGACGACACTCGCGCTCGGATACCTCGCGACGCCGTCGGTGGGCGTCCTGCTGGCCGGGCCACTGACCTCGCTGGGCGCCCCGGACGACGCCGTGCTCGCCGTCTCCTCGCTCGCCGCCCTGCTGATCGCGACGCTGTTCTCGATGCTGGTGGGCGAACTGGTCCCCCAGTTCCTCGGCATCTCCGCCCCGCTGCGGGTGGCCAAGGTGGTCGCGGTCCCCGTCCGGGCCTTTGCGGTCCTCTTCCGCCCCCTGATCGCCGTCCTGAACGGCTCGGCGAACGCCCTCTTGCGGCGGATGGGCGTCGAACCCGCCGAGGAGCTCTCCGCCGCCCGGTCCGCTGCCGAGCTGGTCTCCGTCGCGCGCCGGAGCGCCGACGCGGGGCTCCTGGAGCCTGACGTAGCCGAACGGATGACCCGATCCCTGCGTTTCGGCGATCGCACCGCGGCCGACGTGATGACACCCCGCGTCCGGTGCGCCGCCGTGGAACGAACCGCGGCTGCCGCCGAGGTGGTCGACCTGGCGCGCCGGACCGGGCACTCGCGCTTTCCGGTACTGGGCGAGGACTGGGACGACGTCGACGGGGTCGTCTCCGTGAAGAAGGCGGTGGCCGTGCCCCGCGAGCGGCGCGCCCTGGTCCCGGCCTCCGCGCTGATGGTCCCACCCACCTTCGTCCCCGAGACGATCGGCCTGCACCCGCTGCTGCTCCTGCTCCGCCGCGCCGGGCAGCAGATCGCGGTGGTCGTCGACGAGTACGGGGGCACCTCGGGCGTCGTCACGCTCGAGGACGTGGTGGAGGAGCTCGTGGGAGAGGTGACCGACGAGCACGACCGGTCCGCGGCGGCGACCCGGCGGGACAGCCGCGGCCGCTGGGTCGTCCCCGGCCTGTGGCGCCCCGACGAGGTCCGGTCTCGCGTGGGGGTGCGCGTGCCCGACCGATCGGCGTACGAAACGCTCGGGGGGTTCATGATGGCCACGCTGGGCCGGGTGCCCGAGATCGGGGACGAGGTCGCGATCGCGGGGTGGGTGCTCCGGGTGGTGGCGCTGGACGGGCGCCGGGTCGAGCGCGTGCTCGTGATTCCGAAAGACACCGAGCTGAGGGATCTGGCGGACGACCTCGATGGGCTGGAGGCCTGATGAGCCCGGCCGTCGCGCTGACCCTGTCCGTCCTGCTGCTGGGCGGCAACGCGTTCTTCGTCGGGGCGGAGTTCGCGGTGATGGCCTCGCGTCGGAGCCGCCTGGAGCCGCTGGCGGCCTCCGGCAAACGCAGGGCGCGGTGGGCGCTGCAGGCGCTCGACCGGGTGGCGTCGCTCCTGGCGTGCGCGCAGTTGGGGATCACGGTCTGTTCGGTCCTGCTGGGGGCGCTCGCCGAGGACGCGATCCATCACCTGGTCTCCCCGCTGGTCGAGCGGGCCGGGGTCCCGGCGGCGGCCTCCCACGGGGTGGGGCTGGCGGCGGCGCTGCTCATCGTCGGGTACTTCCACGTCGTGATCGGCGAGATCGTGCCCAAGAACCTGGCGATCGCGGGTCCGGAGCGGGCCGCGCTGGCCCTCGCTCCGCCGCTCCTCTTCCTGACCCGCGCGCTCGCCCCCCTGATCCGCGTCCTCGTCGGCGCCGCCAAGTTCCTGGTCCGCCGGTGCGGCGTGGAGCCTCGGGACGACGTGGCCAGCGCGTTCACGGCCGCGGAGTTCGACGCCCTCGTCGCCGAGAGCGCTCGGGAGGGCTTGTTGGAGGAGGAGGAGCAGCGCCTGGCGCGGCGCGCGCTGGAGTTCAGCGACCGGGTCGCCGCCGACGTCGCGGTCCCGCTGAGCGAGCTCGTCACGCTCCCGTACGGCTGCTCGGCCGGGGACGTGGAGCAGGTGGTGGCCAAGTACGGGTTCAGCCGCGTGCCGCTGGTGGACGCATCGGGCCCGCTCCGGGGATACGTGCACCTGAAGGACGTCCTCGACGTCAGCGACGTGGCCCGCGACCGCCCGCTGCCCCTCGGCCGGGTCCGGCGGCTGGCGACGGTCCGTCCGCAGGCCGAGGTCGAGGACGTGCTGGCCCGCATGCAGCGCACGGGCGCGCACCTGGCCCGCGTGGTGGGCGACGACGGCGCGACCTCGGGCGTCGTCTTCCTGGAGGACGTCCTGGAGGAGCTCGTCGGCGAGGTCACGGACTCGACCCAGCGGTGAGGCCGCGACAGCATGCGCGCTCGACGCTCGTGCCCCGCCGAGTCCTGGTCCGCCGCTCGGACGGGACCGCGTGACATACGAACCTGTGACTACGATGAGTGCCGTTCTGCATCACCAGGTTTCGACGTCGGGGGAGCGCGGGAGCCGGAGGCTGTGACGCCGCCAGCGGGGGACGCGGGCGGCCAAGCCACCGGCGGCGTCGACGGGGAGCGTCACGGGGGGAGCCGGAGGGCCACGCCCGCGACGGGGGCTGCCCGTCGGTTTGCGCGACACCGGCAGACAGGGGGTCATTGATATGAAGCCGACCACGAAGGCATTCGCCGCCCTGGCGGCAGGGGCGTTGGTGTGGGGGAGCGCGCAGGCGGCGCAGGCTGCGCCCACCGCGACCGAGCACGCCGCCGTTGAGGCCGCCCAGCGCGGCGCCGCGGCGAGAGAGGCCGGGTTCGGCGTCGTCCGCGCCGCGGCGGCCGAGGTGGTTGCGCTGCACTCGCCGCGAGCCGGGGAGCTGTGGGTCGTCGAGCGCGGCGGGCCGGACGAGATCCTGCTGGAGCACCTGCGCGACGGGCGCTGGACCACCACGCGCCTCGCGGGCCAACTCCCCTACGACGGCACCCGGCAGGTGATCGACGGCTCCGCCGCGAACGATATCTGGCTCGCTGCCGGGGATCGGATCTACCGCTACGACGGTCGTCGCTGGAACGCGGTGACACCGCCGCGTGTGTCGTCAGGCGCTCCCCTCCAGGCGGTCGTGGCCGCCGACGTGCCGGGCCCGGGGGCGTACGTCGCGACGTTCGACGAGGGGGTCTTCCGGTATGACGGCCGGCGCTGGGCCTCCCTCGGCAAGCCGAAGCCTTCGTCGCCGCAGGGCACGCCGGGATCTTCCGCCCCCGGGTCCGGCGCGCACTACTGGCCGCGCTTCATGGAGGTCCGTGACGGCGTCCCATACGTGCTGTTCGAGCGGTTCGACCGGCGGGCCTACCTGGAGCTGCATCGCTACGGCCGGTCCTGGGCGAAGCTCGCGGACGGGCTCGGCTCCCGCGGGCCGCACGTGAGCGAGGAGCCGCGCGCCTGGCTGCTGGAGAAGGGCCCCAAGGTGACGGTCCTGGGCTACCTGAACGCCCCGCCCGGAGTGGTGGGCGGCACGTGCTTTACGTGGCGCCAGGGCGGAGCGACCGGCTCCTGCCTCACGGCCGAGTCCGTCTCTGCGGGGGCGGAGCGGGCCGACGGCACGCTGATCCTGGGCGGCCGGTCGAGCGTCGGAGGGACGAGTCTGGAGCCGACCGCGCTGCCGGCACGCTTCGCGACCAGAGACCGCGCCGGTGTCGAGAAGGTCGTCCCCGGCAATCCCGGCGACGAGACGATCGCCCTCGCGGTCGAGCCCCGCACGGGCGTGACGTGGGCCGCGACGCGCACCGGGGAGTCGTACTCCCTTCAGCGGTGGTCCGGGGTCGCGCCGCGCTGACCTCTCCCCGGCGCCGCCGGCGGTTCCCTGTCCGGGGTTTCCGGCGGGGGGCTGGCGGGTAGCAGTACTGGGTAGCAGCCATTCCGGAGGGAGGCGTCATGCCCCAGCGCGCGTGGAGTGCGAAGCGGGAACGGCAGTACGAGCACATCAAGGACGGCTTGGAGGAACGCGGCCACGACGAATCCGAGGCCGAGGAGATCGCGGCGCGAACGGTCAACAAGGAGCGCGCCCGTGCGGGTGAGTCCGAGACCGCCAGCAAGACCTCGCTGGACGACATCTCCTCGGGCCGGCGCGGGGGTTTGAGGTCCCACCGCGGCGAGGGCGGCAGGACGAAGGCCCAGCTCTACGCCGACGCCA
>CAKUSI010000204.1 GCA_934678955.1 uncultured Austwickia sp.
GGCGCCAGATGCTCGCCTCCAGGGGGTCGGCGAGGCTGCCCGGTCCGGCCTCCACCACCTGGATCACGTCCAGACCGTCCGGCAGGGCGTCGTCCAGGGCATCACGTACCGCCTGCGGGTCGACCCGCTCGACGAGGGCGATCTCGACGTACTCGGCCTCGCTGGCCGTGCCCGTCGGTGCGGCGTTCGCGTAGCTGATCCTGGGGTGGGGGTGGAAGCCGGAGGAGAACGCAACGGGGAGCCCGCTGCGTCGCACCGCCCGTTCCAACGCCCGCTGGAAGTCGCGCGTGGAGGAGAACCGCATCCGGCCCCGCTTGGCATAGCGCAGACGCAGCCGCTGCACGGGCGGAGCCGCGGGCGGACCGGGGGGAACGCGCTGTCGGGACATGCGCCGAAGACTACGACCCGCTGTGACCCACCCCACCGGCGAGGGCCTGACGGGAAACCAGAGAGCGTGTCACAATCGCTCCGGCATCCAATATACCGTCCGAACAGTCGGTCTGTTTTCGTACGAAGCTTCGAGGAGAGACATGGGTTCCCGTTTCAGCGGCCAACGCGTGATCGTGACCGGCGCCGCGCAGGGCATCGGCGAGGCGACCGCCCGCGAATTCGCCGCCGAAGGTGCCAAGGTGGCGGTGCTGGACGTCAACGTCGAGCGGGCCGAGCAGGCCGTCCAGGAGATCCTGGAGGACGGCGAGGTGGCGGCCTCCGGTGGCGTCGCGAAGGCCTGGGCCTGTGACGTGACCGACGAGGCAGGCGTCCAGCGGGTGCTCGACGAGATCGTCGCCGAGTTCGGCGGCGTGGACGTGCTGGTCAACAACGCCGGCCTCACCCGCGACAACCTCATCTTCAGGATGGACGTCAACGACTGGCACACCGTGCTGACCGTCAACCTGACCAGCGCCTATTACTGTTCGCGCGCGGCCCAGGGGCACATGGTGAAGGCGAAGCACGGCCGGATCGTCAACCTCAGCAGCCAATCGGCGCTCGGCAACGCCGGCCAGGCCAACTACGCGGCCGCCAAGGCGGGCATCCAGGGACTGACCGCCACGCTGGCGCAGGAACTCGGTCGGTTCGGCATCACGGTCAACGCGGTCGCGCCCGGCTACATCGCCACCTCGATGACCGCCGCGACGGCGCAGCGCGTGGGCAGTTCATTCGAGGAGCACCAGAAGACGGCGTCGGCGCGCATCCCCCTCGGGCGGGTCGGCAGCCCCGACGAGGTCGCCTCGGTGATCTCGTTCCTCGCGAGCGACGCGGCCTCCTATGTGACGGGGCAGACCCTGTACGTCAACGGGGGGATGCGCTGAGCAGCGGCCCATCCTCCCAGAGGTCGCGTTGCCAGGGGTGCCGAGCGCTCTGCAGTGGGGTGGGGGCGCGGCGCGGATGGTTGCGACGAGCGCCCATCCCCCACCCCACCGCGACCCCGAACGTGGATCGGCCTGGCGGGAGCGACGCGCGCAGCGCGGCGCGGATGGTTGCGACGAGCGCCCAACCCCCACCCCACCGCGACCCCGAACGTGGATGGGCCTGGCGGGAGCGACGCGCGCAGCGCGGCGCGGATGGTTGCGACGAGCGCCCAACCCCCACCCACCGCCCGCTGCCTCGCCCCGGCGTCCCCATGGAGAGCGGGGCGCGGGTCAGCGAACCGTGAGCGGCAGCAGCGTCCTGCCGGTGGGGCCGATCTGGATCGCGGTGCCCATCTCGTGGCACACGCCGCAGTCGAAGCAGCCGTCCCAGCGGCAGTCCTCCTGCTCGTCCTCGCTCAGGGCGGCCTGCCAGTCCTCCCACAGCCAGGCCTTGTCCAGCCCGGAGTCGAGGTGGTCCCACGGGAGCACCTCGTCCCGGTCGCGGTCGCGGGTGGTGTACCAGTCCACGCTGAGCTGCCACCCGTACCGCGTCTGAAGGTCCTCGAACACCGCTGCGGCGCAGCGCATCCACCGCTCGTAGGAAAAGTGTTCGCTCCAGCCGTCGAAGCGGCCGCCGTCGCGCCAGACGGCCTCGATGACCTGCCCGACGCGGCGGTCCCCGCGCGACAGAAGTCCTTCGACGATCCCGGGTTGGCCGTCGTGATAGCGCAGTCCGATGGCGGACCCATACCGCCGGTCGGCGCGAAGCGCCTCGCGGAGCTTGCGCAGCCGCTCGTCGGTCTCGGACGCGGAGAGCTGCCCCGCCCACTGGAACGGCGTGTGCGGCTTGGGCACGAACCCGCCGATCGAGACGGTGCACCGCACGTCCCGCCGCCCACTGACTTCGCGCCCCGTGTCGATCACGCGCTGGGCGAGCCGCGCGATGCCGAGTACGTCCTCGTCGGTCTCCGTGGGGAGCCCGCACATGAAGTAGAGCTTCACCTGGCGCCAGCCGGAGGCGAACGCAGCCGCGACCGTGTCGATGAGGTCCTGCTCGCTGACGCCCTTGTTGATCACGCGGCGCATCCGCTCGCTGCCGCCTTCGGGCGCAAACGTGAGGCCCGAGCGCCGCCCGCCGCGAGTCAGCTCGTTGGCGAGGTCGATGTTGAACGCGTCGACTCTGGTGCTCGGGAGGGACAGGCTCGTCCGGCTCTCCTCGTAGCGGTCCGCGAGCCCGGAGGCGATGTCCTGGATCTCGGAGTGGTCGGCGCTGGAGAGGGACAGCAGTCCCACCTCCTCGTAGCCGGTCGCGCCCAGCCCCTGCTCCACCATCTGTCCGATCCCGGTGATGGAGCGCTCCCGGACGGGCCGCGTGATCATCCCGGCCTGGCAGAATCGGCAGCCGCGGGTGCAGCCCCGGAAGATCTCCACGCTCATCCGCTCGTGGACCGTTTCGGCGAGCGGCACCAGCGGCGTCTTCGGGTACGGCCACTCGTCGAGGTCCATGACGGTGTGCTTCGCGACCCGGGTCGGGGCGCGCTCGCAGGTCGGTCGGACGGCTTCGATGGCGCCGTCGGGGTCGTAGGTCACCTCATACAGGGAGGGGACGTATGCGACCTTCGCGCCGGCCAGGTCCTCCAGCAGGCCGGCCCGGCCTCCGGGGCGTCCCGCGGCCTTCCACGACTTCACGAGGTCGGTGACGGCCAGCACGGCCTCCTCGCCGTCACCGATCACCGCCGCGTCGATGAAGTCCGCCATCGGCTCCGGGTTGAAGCTCGCGTGCCCGCCGATGAGCACGATCGGGTGCTCCTCGGAGCGGTCGGCCGCGCGGATCGGGATGCCCGCGAGGTCCAGTGCCTCCAGCAGGTTGGTGTAGTTGAGCTCGGTCGGGAAGCTCACCCCCAGGATGTCGAAGTCACGCACCGGCCGGTGGGCGTCGACAGTCAGCAGCGGCACGTCGTGGGCCCGCAGCTCGGCCGCCAGATCCGACCAGGGCGCATAGGCCCGCTCGGCCAGGGTGTCGGCGCGTTCGTTGAGCACCTCGTAGAGGATCATGACGCCTTGGTTGGGCAGGCCCACCTCGTAGGCGTCCGGATACATGAGCACCCAGCGCACGGTCTCGCCCGAGCCGCCCGAGGCACCGCAGTCCCAGTCCTTGATCCGGGAGTTGAGCTCGCCACCCACGTACTGGATGGGTTTGGCGACCCGCTCGAGCAGCGGCTCCAGGTCTGCGAATCGGGACGCTCCAGGCATGCCCCCAGGTTAGGCGACCCTTGCTAGAGCGCCCAGGCGGGGAGGTCCCTCGGTGTCCGGCCGCCGCGGCGTCCGGCAGCCGCGGGTCAACGGGGTGAGGTCAGCGGCGCGGGGCGGGGGACGCGGGCAGGCCGAGCACCTCACGCGTGCGGGCCACGTCACCCCGCATGGTCTCCAGCAGCTCCTCGACCCCGTCGAAGCGCAGCGTCGGCCGCAGCAGCTCGACGAACTCCAGCGTCACCCGGCGGTCGTACAGGTCGAGGTCGTCCCGGTCGAGCACGTATGCCTCGACGCGACGGCGCGTCCCGTCGAACGTCGGGTTGGTGCCGATGGAGATGGCCGCGGGGAGACGCCGCTCGGGCTCGTCGGCCTCCATGTCGTCGCGAACGAGCCAGCCCGCATACACGCCGTCCGCCGGGACCAGCCCCGCGGGCTGGTCCTCGAGGTTGGCGGTGGGGAACCCCAGCTCCCGACCGCGGTGGTCGCCGTGTACGACCGTCCCCGAGACCGCGTGCGGGCGCCCTAGGATGCGTGCGGCCGCTGCCACGTCGCCTCTCACGACCAGGTCGCGGGCCTGAGAGGAGGACCAGCGGGTGGCCTGCTGGGCGTGCGGCGCGTCACCCTGGTCCTTGACGACCTCGACCTCGAACCCCAGCTCGCGTCCGAGACGACGCAGCGTCGTGACGTCGCCCGAATTGCGGACGCCGAAGCGGGTGTCCTCCCCCACGACGACCAGCTGCGCGTTGAGCGCGCCGACGAATACCTCGGAGACGAAGCGGTCCGGTGTCCACGCGGCCAGCTCACGGGTGAACTCCATGACGAGCACCGCATCCAGACCGGACGAAGCCATGAGCTCCAGGCGCTGCTCCAAGCTGACGAGTAGCGGCGGCGCCGCCTCCGGACGCAGCACCAGGAGGGGGTGCGGCTCGAACGTGACGGCGACGGAGGTGAGCCCGAGCTCCGCCGCGCAGCCGACGACCTCACCCAACACGACGCGGTGGCCGCGGTGCACGCCATCGAAGTTCCCCAGTGTGACCACGCACGGGGGCAGTCCGGGCGGGATGTCGTGAAGGGAGTTCCATCGCTGCACGGCGCCACTCTAGCGACGACCCGCGCAAAGGCTTCCGGCGCTACCGAGCGTCCGGAGCGGGTCCGCCCGGCGGCCGCTCGGAGGCCGGCGGAAAGACCACCGAGAACCGTTGCAGTACGACCGGCATCGATTCGGTGAACCCGGTCGGGTTGGAGGAGTTCTCGCGGAACCACCACTCGTGCACCTCGCGCCAGTGCGCGACGGACAGGTCCCCCTCGGCCTCGGCCACGATGTGCTCGAGACCCACCTCGTTGAAGGGCACGATCTGGACGCTGGTGGTCTCGATCAGTGCCCGGGGGTGATCGTCGCCGTCGAGGATGATCGCGAGCGAGCCGACCTCCGGCAACGCCTCGCCTTCGAACTCGTAGTCCCACAGGGCCGAGGCCGTGGCCGTCTTCCAGCCACTCAGGACGAGGCCGAGCAGCTCGTCCGCCTGCTCCGGGGAACCGCCGAAGGACCAGGCGATCGGTGGGGCGGGTCCGAGGTCGAGCGGGCCGAGACAGCCGGAGATGCGGGCAAGGCGGACGCGCAGGCGCGCGTCCGCCCAGAACGCCTCGATCTCCTCCTGCATGGGCAGACCATAACAGCGCTTACGGCACACTCCCGACACCGGTGGTCAGCTCTGACGACCTTTACTCAACTTTGGCAACTCTGGCACGGCTCAAAGCAATTCACCACCAACCACGGTTGCGACGGAGGTGCCGGCGGCGTCCGTCCGTGCTACGCCGAGGTCAGACGAACACCGCACACACGTCCACTCGGTCGCTCCCCTCGGCCACCACGGCAACCAGTCGCCCCTCACGGTCGCAGGCCGCGATCGGCCCCTGATGGCCCAACCCAGGTGAGGGGAGCCGCACCCCGTGCCCCAGTCGGCGCGCTTGGTCCTCATCGAGATCCCACGATGGCAGGGCACGTCGCGCCGCAGCGCCCATGTCGATCATCGGCAACCCCGAGTCCCCCGGCGCAGCCAGGCTCCGGGCGCGTTCCAGCTGCTCGGGCGTCGCGGCGTCGGCGACCTCGAAGCCCCCGACCCGCACGCGTCGCAAGGCGGTCAGATGCCCGCCGACGCCCAGGTCCGCGCCGAGGTCGCGGGCGAGCGCGCGTACGTACGTCCCCGACGAGACATCCACCGCCACGTCGAGGTCTACGCAGCCAGACGGACCCTCCCGGCGGGCGCGGACGTCGAACCGGGCGACGTGCACCCGGCGGGCCGCCAGCTTCACGTCCTGCCCGGCGCGCACCCGCGCGTAAGCTCGGACGCCGCCCACCTTGATCGCGCTCACCGCGCTGGGCACCTGGTCGATCTCTCCGCTGAGTCGACGCACCGCAGCGGCGATCTGGGCGTCGGACACGCCGGATGCGTCGCACGCCGAGACCAGTTCGCCGTCCGCATCGTCGGTCGTCGTCGCGCCGCCCAGGCGGATCGTCGCCTCATACGACTTGTCGCAGCCGACCAGGAAGGTCAGCAACCGCGTCGCGCGATTCACCCCGACGACGAGCAGCCCGGTGGCCATCGGATCCAGCGTGCCCGCGTGGCCCACCTTCCGGGTGCCGCAGATCCGCCGGCAGCGCGCCACCACGTCGTGGCTCGTCGCGCCTGCGGGCTTGTCGATCAGGAGGATTCCGTCACCGACCAGCGGGTCGGGCGGCCGCGGCACGCGTCACGCCTGCCCGTCGGCGGGCGATTCCCGGCTCGTGAGCCGGCTGCCACCCGGTCCCTCGACCTGTTGGTCTGTCTCCCCCTCGGCCTCCTCGTGCGGGCGTCGATAAGGGTCGGCGTCCCCGGCGAAGGTGGCTCCCCTGGCCGCCTTTGCCAACTCGGCGTCGCGTCGCTGCGCGGCGACCAGGAGTTCGTCGAGGTGAGCCGCCCCCTCGGGGATGGCGTCGAGGTGGAACTCCAGGCTCGGGGTCAGCCGGATGCCGAGTCCCTTGCCGACCGCCGATCGCAGCCGCCCCTTGTTCGCCTCCAGCGCGGCCGCCGTGTCGGCGCGTTCGGTGTCCCCGCCCAGCACCGTGTAGAAGACCGACGCCTGCTGCAGGT
>CAKUSI010000205.1 GCA_934678955.1 uncultured Austwickia sp.
CTTCCAGCGCCGCATCGGGTCGGTGAGGCGCGAGCGGAAGCGCGCCTCCTGTTCGGCGTCGGACACGGAGAACCAGTACTTGATCAGGATGATCCCGTCCTCGACGAGCATCCGCTCGAAGATCGGGCACTGGTGGAGGAACCGGCGGTGCTCCTTGGAGGTGCAGTAGCCCATCACCCGCTCGACGCCCGCTCGGTTGTACCAGGATCGGTCGAAGAGTCGGATCTCCCCGGCGGCCGGCAGGTGCTCGACGTAGCGCTGGAAATACCACTGCGTCGTCTGCCGCTCGGTCGGGGCGGGCAGGGCCACGATGCGCGCGACGCGGGGGTTGAGGTACTCCATCACCCGCTTGATCGCGCCGCCCTTGCCGGCAGCGTCGCGGCCCTCGAACACCACGACGACCCGGGCACCCGTCGTGATGACCCACTCCTGCATCTCGACGAGTTCCTTCTGCAAGCGCAGCAGCTCGGCCTCGTACAGGTCTTTCTTCAGGCGCGGACGCTTGCCGTGCCCGTTGGACCCGTGCCCGTTGGACCCGTTGGACCCGTTGCCGTTGCCGTTCGACCCGTTCCCGTTGCCGGAGCCGTTGGACCCGTCGCCGTGCTTGCCCGTGCTCTTCGCCTTGTCGCTGGACATCTCCCAAGGTTAGCGCGGCTGGCAGGGGACGGCCCACGGTCCGACCCTGTTGCCCCGCGCGGCCCCAGGTTCAGCGGTCCCCCCGGGCGCGCAGGAGGCGCCGGAGGGAATCGAGTCGTGCCCCGCCGTGGGGCCCTGCGCCGCCCGCCGCGACGAAAGCGTCGAGTCCGCAGTCCGGCTCGTCGTGGGAGCAGCCGCGCGGGCAGTCGGCCCCACCCGGCTCAAGGTCGGCGAAGAAGCTGAGCAGGCGGGAGCTGTCCACGTGGGCCAGGCCGAAGGAGCGGACGCCGGGCGTGTCCACCACCCAGCCGCCGCCCGGCAGCGCGAGCGCGACCGCCGACGTGGAGGTGTGTCGACCTCGACCGGTCACCGCGTTGACGACGCCGACCGCGCGCCCCGTGCCGGGGATCAGCGCGTTGACGAGGGTGGACTTGCCCACCCCGGAGTGCCCCACGAGGACCGTGACCCGCTCTGCCAGGTGGTCGCGCAGGATGTCCAGGCCCAGGACGTCGCCCTCCGCGCCGTCCCCGCCCTCGGCCCGTCGGGTCACCACCGCGGGCAGGTCCAATTCCTCGTATGCGGCCAGCAGGGGCGCCGGATCCGCCAGGTCGGCCTTTGTCAGCACAAGGAGCGGATCGAGTCCCGCGTCGTACGCGGCCACGAGGCAGCGGTCGATCATCCGGGGCCGAGGCTTCGGGTCGGCGCAGGCGGTGACGATGGCGAGCTGGTCTGCGTTGGCGACGACCACGCGTTCGACCGGGTCCGTGTCGTCGGCGGTCCGGCGCAGCACGCTCATCCGCGGCTCGACGCGGACGATCCGGCCGAGCGCGTCGGGGGAGCCGGACGTGTCCCCGACAAGTGCGACCTCGTCGCCGACCACGATTCCCGTGCGGCCCAGCTCGCGGGCCTTCATGGCGATGACCGTGCGGTCGTCGACCAGCGTGGTGTAGCGCCCGCGGTCGACCCCGACCACCCGCCCGGCGACGGCGTCGGCGTGGCGCGGTCGCTCCTTGGTGCGCGGTCTCGAGCCCCGGCGGCCGGCCCGGGTGCGGACCTGGTCCTCGTAATGCTCGTACCGGCGGAACTCGGGGGCCATCACCCAGGCAGCCCGCGCGCACCCTCGTCGCCCTGGGCGAGCATGCCCGTCCAGCGCTGCACGAAGTCGGGCATGGTCTTCGAGGTGGTCGCGACGTCGTCCAGCATGACTCCGTCGACGGCAAGCCCCAGGACGGCGGCCGCCATGGCCATCCGGTGGTCGGCGTAGCTGCGCAACCGCCCACCCTTCAGCGGCGCGGGGGTGATCTCCAGCCCGTCGGGCAGCTGGCGCACCGAGCCGCCCAGTGTGCCGAGCTGCTCGGCGATCGCCTGGAGTCGGTCGGTCTCGTGGCCGCGCAGGTGCGCGACGCCCCGCAGGCGCGAGGGCGAGGCGGCCAGGGCCGCCACGGCGGCGACCACCGGAGTGAGTTCGCCGACGTCGTGCAGGTCGACGTCGAGCCCTTCCGGACGGTCGGGTCCGCTGATCACGAGGCTCTCACGGGTGAGAAGGACGTCACCCCCCATCGCGTCGAAGATGTCGCGGATGGCGTCCCCTGCCTGGGTCGTGTGGTGCGGCCAGGCGGGCACCTCCACCTGTCCGCCGGTGACCATGGCCGCCGCGAGGAAGGCCGCCGCGTTGGACAGGTCGGGCTCCACCTGGACGTCGAGGGCGTGCAGCTCGGACGGCTCCACCTCCCAGCAGTCCGGCACCGAATCGTCCACGGCGACCCCGGCGTCCCGGAGCACCTCCACGGTCATCGTCACGTGCGGGGTCGACGGCATGGGGGCGCCCGCATGCAGGACGCGCACGCCGCGGTCGTACCGCGCCCCCGCCAACAGCAGCCCTGAGACGAACTGCGAACTCGCCGAGGCGTCGATGCGGACCTCGCCGCCGCGCACCGACCCGGCCCCGCGCACGGTGAACGGGAGCGCGTCGCCCTCCACCGGCACGTCCAGGTGACGCAGCGAGTCGAGCCCGGGGCCCATGGGGCGGCCTCGGGCCTGTTCGTCGCCGTCGAAGCGCACGGGACCCTCGGAGAGGGCGGCGACCGGCGGCACGAATCGCATGACCGTGCCCGCCAGCCCGCAATCGATGGCCACGCCGCCGCGCAGGGGGGCGGGGGTCACGACCCAGTCAGGCGTTTCGGGATCGGCGCCGGGCGCGTCCTCGACGATGGCGCCGAGCGCGCTCAGCGCGCGGGCCATCAGCACCGTGTCCCGGCTGCGTAGCGGTCGCCTCAGGCGCGAGGGGGAGCCGGCCAGGGCCGACAGCACGAGGTAGCGATTGGTCAACGACTTGCTGCCCGGGAGGGTCACGCGCGCGCGCACCGGGAAGGTGACGCGTGGGGCGGCCCAGTCACCCGCGCCGGCGGGGTCTTTCATCGCGAGCCGACCGTCAGGAGACCTTCAACCGCGCTTCGGCGGCGGCCAAGCGCGCCTCGCGCTTGGCGACCTTGGCCGCGTTCCGGGCCCGCCAGGCGAGGCCGGGCTTGCCGCTGGTGTCGACGGCGGCCAGCAGCACGCCGCCCAGCAGGCCAACGTTCTTCTGGAACTGGATCAGCTGCATCTTGCGCGCCTGCGGGTCGGTCTCCGTCCAGAACGGGTGGCCCGCGTAGGTGGTGGGCACGAGCGATGCCGCCAGCAGCCCGCCGGCCACCCGGGGGAGTCGACCGGTCGCGAGCGCGAGCCCGGCGAACGCCATGGTGGCGCCGTTGGCGCGCACCATCAGCTCCGGGTCGTTCGGCAACCCGGTCAGCTCGGCCAGCTTCTCGACCATGGGGGCGGCCGCGTCGGTGCGGCCACCGGGGTGGCGCAGCGCGTCGAGACCCCCGCTGACGAAGATGACGGCCAGGGCCGGGCGGGCGAGGCGACGGACGAGCGACATGGATCCTCCGAAGGTTGTCCAGGCGGCGGGTGTTCGTGAGCAGGTTGTGAAGCGAGGAGCGTGTCATCACGGCCCGGGGGCCGGTCATGGCGTTGTCCTACGGTATCGGCCTCGCCTCGCCCTGCAAGCCGGGCACGTAGGCTGACGCGCATGTGCGGGAGGTATGCGGCCTCGCGGTCCACCGACGAGCTCGTCGAGGAACTGGAGATCGAGGCGGACCATACCGGCGAGCCCGCCCGGTCGCTCCTGGTCGCTCCGCAGTCGCCGCCGCCGGGCGAGCGCGATGACAACATGGCGCCCCGCAAACTCGCCCCGGTCGCGCTCTGCCGGCGTCCACGCGGCCCGGACGGACCCGTCGGGGAGCCGGTGCGCCAGCTTCGGTTGATGACGTGGGGCCTGGTCCCGGGCTGGGCGAAGGACCACACGTCCGGGGCGCGGGCGACGAACGCCCGCGCGGAGACCGTGCTGGACAAGCCCACCTTCCGGGCGGCGGCGCGGGCTCGCCGTCTGCTCGTGCCTGCCGACGGCTGGTATGAGTGGCAGGTGAGCCCCACCGCGCGGGACGCGAAGGGTAAGCCGCGCAAGCAGCCGTTCTTCGTCAGCCGTAGCGACGGCGACCTGTTGGCGTTCGCGGGTCTGTACGAGTTCTGGAAGGACCCGTCGTTCGCGCCCGACGACCCGCTCGCCTGGCTGGCCACCTTCACCATCATCACCACCGCCGCGGAGCCGGGGCTGGACCGCATCCACGAACGGCAGCCGCTGGTCCTCGATCGCGACGACTGGGCCGCCTGGTTGGATCCGGAGCTGACCGACCCCGCGCACGTGGCGGCGCTGATCACGGGGCCGGCCCCGGGACGGTTTCAGGCGTGGCCCGTCGACCCTCGCGTCGGCTCATCCTCGGCCCAGGGTCCGGAGCTTCGCGCCCCGCTGGGGCGGGAGGCGCTGAGCGGCGTGGTGGACCCGACGACCGGCGAGGTGATCGGCGGATGAGCGCGGCCGAACAGGCTTCGGCAACGTCCTCGAGCAGCAAGTCAACGCCGGGGGCGGAGAGACGCACGACGCGCGCCCGGGTGAGCCGACGCACGATCGCGACCCCGCGCGGACCCGCGCGGGCGCACCTGTGGACCCCGCCCGAGCCGGCGGGGGCCCTCGTCCTCGGGCACGGCGCCGGCGGGTCGTCCTGGTCGGCGGACCTCCTCGCGCTCGCAGGGCTGGCGGACCGAGCCGACGGCGTCCGGTGGCAGGTGGTCCTCGTGGAGCAACCCTGGCGGGTCGCGGGCCGCAAGGTGGCGGCGCCGCCTCCGCACCTCGACGACTCCTGGGTCGCCGTGCTCGCGGCCCTGCGCGCAGGTCGCCGCCCGATCGCGAAGCTCCTGGTCGTGGGTGGCCGAAGCGCCGGAGCGCGCGTCGCCTGCCGGACGGCGGCGGCCGTGGGAGCGCAGGCCGTCCTCGCCTTGTCGTTCCCGCTGCACCCGCCCGGCGCACCCGAGAAGTCGCGGGCGAGCGAGCTGGCGGGGGCCTTGGCGCTGCCCACGCTCGTGGTGCAGGGTCGCAGGGATCCCTTCGGCGGACCGGCCGAGGTCGCGGCTGCGGTGCCCGGAGCCGTGGTGGAGCCGGCAGCGGGGGCCCACTCCTTCGCCGCGCCTGAGCGCGACGTGGTCCCGCTGGTGTCCTCCTGGCTGGATGGGTTGTCCGCCTGACCCCTCGCACGGTGCCCGGCTGATCTCTGGGGTGCGGGAATGGGCAGCGACGAGGTCGTGTTGAACCCAGCACTGGCCTCGCACGAGGAGATGCGCGTGTTCGTTACCCCTGTGAACCCCCTCGAACCGGGGTCGATCGCCCTCGGTTCAGGAAGTGGCTCGAGCGGAGCCCCAGTAGGGTGGGCACCGATGAGTGACCAGCAGCCCCTCGCGGCCACCCCGACGCAGCGGCCACCGGATCCGGCTCCCGGAGAGCTCGACGTGGCCGCGGAGACCCCGGAGGAGCGCGTGGCGCGCTTCGAGGCCGAGGCTCTGCCGTTTCTCGATCAGCTGTATTCCGCGGCGTTGCGTACGACGCGCAACCCCGCGGATGCCGAAGACCTCGTGCAGGAGACGTACGCAAAGGCGTTCGCAGCGTTCCACCAGTACCGTCCGGGGACCAACCTCAAGGCGTGGCTCTACCGCATCCTCACGAACACCTACATCAACTCCTACCGCAAGAAGCAGCGCCAGCCACTGGAGTCCGACGCAGCTGAGATCCAGGACTACCAGCTCGCCCGCGCGGAGTCCCACACGTCGCGGGGGCTGCGCTCGGCGGAGACCGAGGCGCTGGACCACCTGCCCGACAGCGATGTGAAGCGGGCGCTCGCGGAGATCGGCGAGGACTTCCGGCTGGCCGTCTACCTGGCTGATGTCGAAGGCTTCTCCTACAAGGAGATCGCCGAGATCATGGACACGCCGATCGGCACGGTCATGTCGCGGTTGCACCGGGGGCGTCGGCAGCAGCGACACCTCCTCACCGACTACGCGCGCGAGCGAGGTTTCCTTCCCCAGGAGGAGTCGTCGTGAGCCACCACCACAGCGACTGCTCCGAGGTTCTCCTGCGCGTGTTCGAGTACATCGACCAGGAGATGAGCCCGGACGACTACGCCCGCATCCAAGCCCACCTCAACGAGTGCGCGGAGTGCATGAGCGCCTACGAGCGGGATCTGTTGCTGAAAGCCCTGGTCCGTCGCTCCTGCGGACGCGAGCGGGCACCCGACGCACTGCGGGTGAGCATCATGACGCGGCTGACGACGGTGCGTCTGGAGATCGACGGACGCTGATCCTTCGCGGGCGGGAGGGCGGCGCAGCGCGCCGACCCGCCCGCGCCGTCAGGTCAGGCGTTCGGCCGGCGGCCGTGGTTTGCCTTGTTCCCCTTGCGGCTGCGCCGCTTGCGAGCGCGCTTGCTCATGGATGCTCCTCGTCGGCGGTGATGCGGTGGCCCGGGAAGGGTCCGACCGGCTGATGTGTACGGGCCAGTCTCGCACAACCCCCTGCCCTCAACGGGGCTGCCCTCCGGTCTTCGACCGAGGTCGCCGGCCGTGAGAACGGCTGCCCCGACGCGCGCCTGATTGATCGTCCCCGGCGACCACCTCGGGACCGCGCCCCCGCCTTCTCTCCGCGAGCAAGGCGCCC
>CAKUSI010000206.1 GCA_934678955.1 uncultured Austwickia sp.
GCCGCGGCCGTTAACGTGGCCTCCGCGCCGTCGGGCATGCTCATCCCGCCGAGCAACACGTTCATCGTGTACTCCCTGGTCTCCAGCACCTCGATCGCCGCTCTCTTCATGGCCGGGGTCGGGCCGGGAGTCGTCTGGCTGATCGCCTGCATGATCGTGGTCGCGGCGCTGGGCCGGAAATACAGCGGGGCCCGCGACGCCGTGCACCCCACGTTCGCTCAGGGGATGCTGACGCTGTGGCGGGCCTTCCCGTCGCTGCTGATGATCGTGATCGTCGTCGGCGGCATCCTGGCCGGCTACTTCACGGCCACCGAGTCCTCGGCCATCGCCGTGGTCTACTGCCTCGTGCTGGGCTTCGCCTACCGGGCGATCAAGGTCGCCGACCTGCCCGGCATCTTCATCAACGCGGCGCGGACGACCGCGATCGTGATGCTGCTCGTCGGGGTCTCGACGGCGCTGTCCTTCGTGATGAGCTTCAGCCACATCCCGGACATGGTCAGCGACGCGCTGCTCGGCCTGTCGAGCAACTCGACGGTCATCCTCATCATCATGATGGTGATCCTGCTGATCGTCGGGACCTTCATGGACCCGACGCCGGCGATCCTCATCTTCACGCCGATCTTCCTGCCGATCGTGACGACCTTCGGCGTCGACCCGCTGCACTTCGGGACGATGATCGTCTACAGCCTGTGCGTCGGCGTGATCACACCCCCGGTGGGCAACGTGCTGTTCGTCGGGGCGCGCGTGGCGGGTCTGCGCATTGAGCCGGTCGTGGCCAAGCTCGCGTGGTTCCTGCTGGCGATCGTGGTGGGCCTGTTCATCGTGGTGTTCGTGCCACAGTTGTCGCTGTGGCTCCCGACGGTCATGGGCCTGGCCTAGCGTCCGGAGGAGTGGCACGAATCAGTACGAGTGCCGCCGCCATCGCCCTGATGGCGGCGGCACTGCCGTGGAGGGAGAGCAGGGGGAGGTATGGACTTTCGAGCGCTCGAGGTCTTCGCGGCCGTCATCGAGTCCGTGGGCTTCTCGCGCGCGGCGGAGCGGTTGGGGGTGAGCCAGCCGACGGTCAGCCAGCACGTGCGCCAGCTCGAGGAGGAACTCGACACCGCCCTCATCATTCGCTCCACGCGGGAGTTCTCGGTCACCGACGACGGTCAGCGCCTGTACGCGGCCGCGGTGGACCTCCTCGACCAGCGGCGGCAGTTGATCGAGTCCTTCTTCGCGGAGAAGACGCAGACCATCCGGCTGGGCGTTTCGACGATTCCGGCCGGCTACGTCCTGCCGGAGCTCATCGTCACCTTCCGCAAGGAACGGCCGGACATCCGGCTGCGGGCCGATGAGGGCAACAGCGCCGCCATCATCGACAAGGTGCAGCGCTTCGCGGTGGACGTGGGGATCGTGGGGATGCGGGTGGACCACGACGCCTGCGAGTTCACGCCCCTCTACCGCGACGAGATCGTGCTCATCACCCCGAACACCTCCCACTACCGCGGGCTGTTGCGCCGGCCGGACGCGATGGCGTTGGCCGTTCGCGAGCCGATCATCGTGCGGGAGTCCGGGTCGGGCAGCCGCAAGCACATGGACGTGGTCCTGGAGGATCTCGGCGTTGCCGAGGACGATCTCGACGCGGTGGCCACGATCAACGACGTGGAGGTCATCAAGCGGCTGGTCGCGCAGGGCGTCGGGGTCTCGTTCGTCTCCGGGATCGCTGCGAAGGATGCGCTCGCGCGGGGGGAGATCCTGGCGAGCGCACTGCCCGAGAACGTCGATCGCCACCGCTACCTCTACCTGGTGCACCACAGGCGCGTGGCGATGCCGAGCTATGTCGCGGCCTTCCTCGACCTGACCCGCCGCCGGTACGCGGACGCCGTCTGAGCCGCCGCGTCTTCCATGTAGCGACTTCACGGACGTAGCGACTTCACGGACGTAGCGACTTCACGGACGCGGGACGGGACCGCACCTAGTTGAGCGGAATAGACTCAACTTTGGTCAGCGTTGAGAATGGTGTCAGAACTGAGGCGTGCCCGCCTGCCCAAGGCTTCCGGGCTCACCCCCCCCCACGATCATTCCGCGCGCGCCACGAGGGCGCGGGCACCCGACGTACCGCGAAGGGACCTATCGCACAGGCGAACCCGAGGCGACCCACGACGGAGAAAGAACAGGAGTTAGTGCATGGCCCTTCAGCTCACCACCAAGGCGCAGGAGGCGTTCGCGGCAGCAGCCCGAACCGCCGCCGCGGCCGGGCACCCCCACGTGGAGCCCGCGCACCTGCTCCTCGCCCTCACCGAACAGCCCGAGACCACCACCGGCCCGCTGCTGGACGCCACGGGGAGTTCCCTGCTCGCTGCCCGGCGCGCCGCCGAGGCCGAACTGGCCAAGCTCCCCAAGGTCAGCGGCTCCACGGTCACGCAGGCGTCCCCGAGTCGCGCGTTCTCCGCGGTGCTGGAGCAGGCCCGCCAGGTCATGGAGGCCATGGGGGACACATACGTCTCGACCGACCACCTGCTGCTGGCGCTTGCCCGCACCGGCGGCTTCGGGCTGGACGCGGACGCCATCGACCAGCAGATCCCGCGGATGCGCGGGGGCGGCAAGGTCGACTCCGAGAACCCGGAGGACACGTTCAACGCGCTGGCGAAGTACGGGACCGACCTGACCCTGGCCGCTCGCGAGGGCAAGCTGGACCCGGTGATCGGCCGCGACGCCGAGATCCGTCGCGTCATCCAGGTGCTGTCCCGGCGCACCAAGAACAACCCGGTCCTGATCGGCGAGCCCGGCGTCGGCAAGACCGCCGTCGTCGAGGGTCTCGCGCAGCGGATCGTCGCGGGCGACGTGCCAGAGTCCCTGCGGGACAAGCGCCTCATCTCCCTGGATCTGGGCTCGATGGTCGCGGGCGCGAAGTACCGCGGCGAGTTCGAGGAGCGGCTCAAGGCCGTCCTGACCGAGATCAAGGAGTCCGACGGCAAGGTCGTCACGTTCATCGACGAGTTGCACACGATCGTCGGTGCGGGCGCGACCGGCGAGGGCTCGATGGACGCCGGCAACATGATCAAGCCGCTGCTGGCCCGCGGCGAGCTGCGGCTGGTCGGCGCGACCACGCTGGACGAGTACCGCAAGCACATCGAGAAGGACGCGGCGCTGGAGCGTCGCTTCCAGCAGGTGTATGTGGGCGAGCCGAGCGTCGAGGACACGATCGCGATCCTGCGCGGGCTCAAGGAGCGGTACGAGGCGCACCACAAGGTCGCGATCGCCGACTCCGCGCTGGTCGCGGCCGCGACGCTGTCCGACCGGTACATCCAGTCCCGGCAGCTGCCCGACAAGGCCATCGACCTGATCGACGAGGCCGCCTCGCGGCTGCGGATGGAGATCGACTCCTCCCCGGTCGAGATCGACGCGCTGGCGCGCCAGGTCGATCGGATGAAGATGGAGGAGCTGCACCTGTCCCGGGAGACCGACGAGGCGTCCCGCGAGCGGCTGCAGCGCCTGCGCGCCGACCTGGCCTCCCGCCAGGACGAGCTGGCCGCGCTCACCTCCCGCTGGGAGATGGAGAAGGCCGGGCTCAACCGGGTGGGTGACCTCAAGGCCCAGCTGGACGAGCTGCGGGTCGCCTCCGAGAAGCTGCAGCGCGAGGGCGACTTCGCGGGCGCGTCCCGGCTCCTGTACGGGGAGATCCCCGCGCTGGAGAAGGAGATTGAGGAGGCGGCGTCCGCCGAGCGGCAGATCGCCGAGGGCGGGCCCATGGTGAAGGAGGAGGTCGGCGCCGACGACATCGCCGACGTCATCAGCTCATGGACCGGGATCCCGGCCGGGCGTCTGCTCGAGGGTGAGACCGAGAAGCTCCTGCGGATGGAGGAGTGGATCGGGCGTCGGCTGATCGGGCAGGCCGAGGCCGTCCGCGCGGTGTCCGACGCGGTCCGGCGGTCCCGGGCCGGGATCGCCGACCCCGACCGGCCGACCGGCTCGTTCCTGTTCCTCGGCCCGACCGGCGTCGGCAAGACCGAGCTGGCCAAGGCGCTGGCGGACTTCCTCTTCGACGACGAGCGGGCGATGGTCCGGATCGACATGAGCGAGTACTCCGAGCGGCACGCCGTCGCGCGGCTGATCGGTGCGCCTCCGGGATACGTCGGGTACGACGAGGGCGGTCAGCTGACGGAAGCCGTACGCCGCCGCCCATACAGCGTTGTGCTGCTGGACGAGGTCGAGAAGGCGCACCCGGAGACGTTCGACATCCTGCTGCAGGTGCTGGACGACGGTCGGTTGACCGATGGCCAGGGCCGCACGGTGGACTTCCGCAACGTGATCCTGGTGATGACGTCGAACCTCGGGTCGCAGTACCTGATCGACCCGATGCTCGACGACGCGGCCAAGAAGGACGCGGTGCTGCGCGCGGTGCGGGCGGCGTTCAAGCCGGAGTTCCTGAACCGGCTGGACGAGACCGTGATCTTCGACCCGCTGTCGACGGCCGAGCTCAGCCGGATCGTGGACCTGCAGGTCGCGGCGCTGACGCGACGCCTGTCGGATCGGCGGATCGAGCTGAAGGTGACGGACGCGGCCCGGGAGTGGTTGTCGCTGACCGGGTACGACCCGGCCTACGGCGCCCGACCGCTGCGCCGCCTGGTGCAGACCCAGATCGGCGACCGTCTGGCGAAGGCGTTGCTGGCCGGCGAGGTCCGCGACGGCGACGCGGTGCTGGTCGACCGCGATGCGGAGGCGGACGAGCTGATGCTGGTGACGCCGCGGCGAGGTGCGGCGTGGGCGTTCGACGGCGCCCAGGATGCGAGCGCCGACGGTGCGTACGTCGACGACGGCGACGACATCGTCGACGCCGAGGTCATCGAGTAGGAGGTCATCGAGTAGGACGAGGTCGGGGGTAGGTCCGGCAGCGCGCCGGGGAGCCGTGCCCTCAGCGCGGGAGGCGGCGCCCACCGTCATCTCGACCAGGGGCCTGACCAGGGTTGGTCAGGCCCCTGGTCTGGCTGTGCCGGACGATTTTGATGCACCGTTGTCCGATCAGGAGTTGTCGGAGTGGGAGTGACGTTCCTGCTCGACTCCCACGTGCTGTAGTGGATCCTGTCGACGCCCGACCGCGTCGATGGCGCGGTGCGGGCCCAGCTCGAGGATCGTGAGAACGTTCTCCTGGTTCAGCGGTGAGCGCGCTGGAGATCGCCACGAAGATCCGCGTCGGCAAGCTGTCCGCCCGAGGCCTCGTCGAATCCTGGGATGAGCGCGTCGCCGGGATCGGAGCCGAGCAGCTTGCCATATCCAGTGACCACGCGAGGCTCGCGGGAAGTATGCCGTGGGCGAATCGCGACCCTTTCGATCGGGTCCTCGTTGCCCAGGCGACCCTCGACGCCGCGTCACTCGTCACGGTCGATGACGCCATGCGTGGGCTGCCGGCCCCGCGCATCGTCTTCTGGTGATCGCTCGTTCGCCGTCAGGATGGTCCCTGGTCACGCGTGAAGGACGGGCGCTTCGGGATCGGTGGTGATCGGGCGGGTGGCGACCTGCCCGTCGGCCATGGGATGAGCTGGGCTCGGGACGGCGGAGCGCGTCGACGCTGCCGAGCCAGGGGACAGGTGCCGCGGTGCCTCGAACCAGAGCACCGCCACCCACCCGACCAGCACGACCAGCGCCGGCAGCAGCATGGACTCCGCGAGAGCCTTGGCCAGCGCGTCCGCGATCTGCGGCGGCAGCGTGGCGCCCTCGGCGGAGTGCATGCCCGCGGCCGAGGCGCCAGGCAGATGGGCGCCGATTCGCGCCGTCATCAGGGCGGCGATCGCGGCGCTGCCGACCACGGCCCCCATCTGGCGGGTCGTGTTGTAGACGCCCGAGCCGGCCCCGGCCTGATGCATGGGCAGGTTCCGGTTCGCGGTGGTGGTCAGGGGCCCCCATACGAAGCTGCTGGCCACGCCGAACAACGCCGCAGCCAGCAGGATCTGCCACGTCGGCGAGCCCGGCGTCATGAGCACGGCCAGCAGCACGACGCTCAGGCTGAGCCCGAGCAGGCCGATGCCGGCCAGGATGCGCGGGTGCATCTGGTCGACCAGGCGGCCGACGGGCCTGGCCAGCAGGATCGACATCACCGCCTGCGGGGCGAACAGCAGCGCCGCCTGCGTCGGGGTCAACCCGCGAACCGTCTGGGCGTAGATCGTGAACGGGAACATCATGGACGTGATCGCGAGCCCCACCGTGATGATCGCGATGTTGGCCAGCGAGAAGTTGCGGTCGCGGAAGAGGCTCAGAGGGACCAGCGGCTCGCGCTTGACCTTCGACTGCCACCATACGAACGCCGCGAGCAGCACCGCTCCGACGCCGAGGAGCAGGGGCACCGAGATCGGCCCGACGATCTGACCCCAGGAGTACGTCTCGCCTTCCTGGATCCCGAACACCCCGCAGAAGAGCCCGACAGCGGACAGGGCGACGCCGACCCAGTCGAACGAGTGCGAATGCGTCTCCAAGGCGGGGACCAGCCGCCAGGCCAGCACGAACGCGATGATGCCGACCGGCACGTTGACGAAGAAGATCCACTCCCAGCCGAGCGCGTCGATCAGCACGCCGCCCAGAATCGGGCCCACAAGGGTGGCCACTCCGGCGGTGGCGCCCCACAGGGCCATCGCCTGCCCGCGCCGGTGGGCGGGGAACGTCCGCGTGATCACGGACATGGTCTGCGGCGTCATGAGGGAGGCACCCAAACCCTGCACCGCTCGGGCC
>CAKUSI010000207.1 GCA_934678955.1 uncultured Austwickia sp.
CTCGACACCCTGCTCGTGCGCACCGTCCTCGTCCCGGCCATCGCGATCCTGCTGGGGGACGCCTTCTGGTGGCCGCGGCGCACCGGCTCGACCGGCCGCAGGGCCTCCCGGACCGGTGAGCCGCGCCGGCTGGCGGGTGGTACGGACGAGGAGTCCTCGCCCACCGTGGTTCCCGTGGCCGCCGGCTGACGGTTGCCGCAGCAGACGGCAAGACGGCGCAGGCCGGTCGCTCCCGAGGGGCGGCCGGCCCGCTCTCGTTCGGGCACGGATTCCCCTGACGTCGCCCAGGTCGGTCGTGGCGTTCCCATCGACCCGGCGCACCGGTCTCACACGACGGTGACGTCCAGGGGCATGCGGCGATCGCGGCGCAGGCGCCCGGCCAGCAGGTTGCGGACGCCGCGCGTCAACATGGTGGTCGTCCTGAGGTCGCGGTACGCGGCTGCGTCCGACGTGACCAGGTCGAGGAGGGGCCGGGCGGCGACGTCCGGGGTTTGTCCCCACAGCCCGACGACGATCTGCACCCCGGCGATCCGCTTCTCGTGCCCGGCCTGCGTCTGGACGTGCCCCAGCAGGTCGGTGATCACCAGCCCCGGGTTGAAGCCGTGCACGCGTACGCCGGTGCCCTTCGTTTCGGCGCGGACCGTCTCGGTGAACTGGCGGACACACCGCTTGCTGGACGCGTAGGCGTTCTGCAGCGGGACCGGCCCACGGTCGCCGTGCCCGTACACGTTGACCAGGTCGCCGTGGCCCTGGGCGAGGAAGACGGGCAGGGCCACCCGCGAGCCGTGCAAGGTGCCCAGGATGTTGGTGCGGACGACCCCCGCGAAGTCGTCCACCGGGGTGGACGCCGTCGGCCCGTAGATGCCCGCCGCGCCCGCGTTGTTGACCCAGATGTCGAGCGTCCCCAGCTCCAGCGCGGTGTCGCGCAGCGCCTCCACGTCGGCCAGGTCGCCGGTGTCGCAGCGGCGTCCGGACGCCGTGATGCCCTCGGCACGCAGCCGCTCGACGGCGGAGTCGACATCGGCCTCCGAACGGGAGGCGACCACGACCGCCGCGCCGTGGTGCCCCAGCAGGCGGGCCATGGCGTACCCCAGCCCGCGCGTCGAACCGGTGATGACGGCCACGCGGCAGGTCAGCTCCTGCTCCGGTGATCCCATGAGCTTTTTCTACGCCCTGACAAGCGCACGGGCAAATCCGGGCCCGGGTTGAGAAGGCCCACCCGGGGCGGACGCATGACCTGACAGCGGTGGGGTATTGGGTGCCAGACAAGCCAACGGGAGGAAGACGATGGATGACACCGCCGACAAGTCCGTGATGGAGCATGAGGAACTGGCCTCCCTCCCCGCCCAGCAGCAGGAGTGGCCCGGCAGCGACGCGAAGCTGGAGCCCGCGGCCGACCACGGCGAGTCCTGGGTGGGCCGCGACCGCCTGACGGGCAAGCGCGCACTGATCACCGGGGGCGACTCGGGCATCGGTCGCGCGGTGGCGCTGACATTCGCCGCTGAGGGAGCGGACGTGGCCATCACACATCTGACCGAGGAGAAGGCGGACGCGGAGGAGACCCGACGTCTCGTGGAGGCCAGGGGCCGGACGTGCCACCTGATCGAGGCCGACCTGCGCACATCCTCAGCGAATCGTCAGGTGGCTCGCGACGCGGTGAAACTGCTCGGCGGCCTCGAGGTGCTCGTCTGCAACGCGGCCTTCCAGATGACCCACGGCGAGCTCGAGGAGTTCCCCGAGGACCAGGTGGAGCGCACCTTCGCCACCAACGTGTTCTCGCCGTTCTGGCTGGTCCGGGCACTGGCCGACGACCTCGCGCAGGGCAGCAGCGTCCTCGTGACCACCTCGATTCAGGCCTACTCGCCGTCCGAGCAACTGCTGGACTACGCCGCCACGAAGGCGGCCCTGAACAACCTGGTCGTCAACCTGGCCGCCGACCTCGGCCCGCGCGGCGTCCGCGTGAATGCGGTCGCGCCGGGTCCGATCTGGACGCCGCTCATCCCGAGCACCATGCCCTCGGAGAAGGTCGAGGGATTCGGGTCGGACACCCCCCTCGGCCGCGCCGGGCAACCGGTGGAGGTCGCCGCGGCGTTCGTGTTCCTCGCCAGCGACGAGGCGAGCTTCGTCTCCGGGACGGTGCTCGGCGTCACCGGGGGCAAGCCGGTCTTCTGACCCCGGTCAGAACACCGGGCCGTGCGTGACGACGGTCAGGGGCTCATTGACGTCGAAGAAGAGGGCCCGGATGCCGGTGACCCCGAAGCCCTCCAGCCGCTTGGTGTGCATGGTGGCGTACGCACGGGCGGATGCCTCGTCGCGGAACAGGTAGATGCCGCCGGCGGCCTGCTCGGTGGCGTTCTCGGTCCAGATCTTCCAGAGCAGGCCGGGCTCCTGGGTGATGCTGGCGGCGAGGTCGGCGTAGGGCTCGGACATGTGCTCGCTGAACGGTCCCTCGGTGGGAAAGTCGATCTGCAACAACGTGGTCATGGCGGGGGTCTCCTATTCCAGCACCCCCATTGTGCTCCTTCGATCACCTCCGTGGGCTCTTCACGAAGCGAACGGTGGCGCTCGAAATCTCCGTCCGTGCCTCGTCGTGACTGATCGTGGGTGTGCCATCGCCGGGCTGGGGACCGTAGTCGCCGAAGTGGGAGTGGATCGCGCCTTCAAGGGTCACGAACGTCGCCTCAGCCGGCAGGGTGGCGACGGAGGCTGCGATGTCGTCGGGGGTGGCGAGCCCATCCCTGCTGCCGGACAGGGACAGGACCTCGGCGCCCAGCGATCCGCTGACGTCGCCGGCGGGGTAGGACGCGTAGAGGAACAGGCCGACCACCCGGTGTTCTTCATCCAGGAGGGCATCAAGTTCCCCGACATCATCCACGCGGTCAAGCCCGAGCCCGATCGGGATATCCCCCAGGCACAGAGTGCCCACGACACCTTCTGGGACTTCGTGTCGCTGCACACCGAGGCCCAGGCCCACGTGGCATGGAGCATGTCGGACCGGGCCGTGCCGTTGTCCTACCGCATGATGGAGGGCTTCGGCATCCACACGTTCCGGCTGGTCAACGACGCCGGTGACACGAGCCTGGTGAAGTTCCACTGGAAGCCGCGCCAGGGCGTCCACTCACAGGTGTGGGAGGAGGTCCAGCTGACGGCCGGCAACGACCCCGACTTCCACCGGCGGGACCTGTATGACGCCATCGATGCGGGCGCGTTCCCGGTCTGGGACCTCGGCGTCCAGGTCATGCCCGACACCGACGACGAGACCTTCGAGGGCATCGACCTGCTCGACCCGACCAAGGTGGTGCCCGAGGAGCTGTGCCCGGTGGAGATCATCGGCACGATGACCCTGAACCGCCGTCCGGTCAACTTCTTCGCCGAGACCGAGCAGGTGATGTTCAACCCGGGCAATCTGGTACCCGGCATCGACGTCACCAACGATCCGTTGCTGCAGGTGCGCCTGTTCTCCTACATCGACACGCAGATCACCCGTCTGGGCGGCCCGAACTTCAGCCAGATCCCCATCAACCGCGCCCACTGCCCGGTCAACGACATGTTCCGCGACGGGTTCCACCAACACGCGGTCCACGGTGGGGTCGCCCCCTATCGTCCCAACTCCCTGGATGGCGGCAACCCTGCCGAGGCCGGCGAAGCGGACGGCGCCTTCATCGACGTCCCGCAACCCGTGGCCGGCGAGAAGGTCCGCAGGCTCGCGGCCAGCTTCGACGACCACTTCAGCCAGGTGACACTGTTCGTTCGATCGCTGAGCGGTGTCGAGCGTCAGCACCTGGCGCGCGCCTACACCTTCGAGCTCGGCAAGTGCTACCAGGAGGCGATCCGCGTCCGCCAGCTGCAGTGCCTGGCCAACGTGGACGCCGATCTGTGTGCCCAGGTCGCCAAGGGCCTGGGCCTGACCGCGCCGGAGCCGACCATCGAGCCGGCCACGGACGTCCGTCCCAGCCCGGCGCTGTCGCAGGTCGGGGGCACGTGGCCGGTGACCGGACGCAAGATCGCCCTGGTCGCGGACGCCGACACCGCGCCCGCCCTCATCAGCGAGGCGAAGGAGGCCGTCACGGCAGCGGGCATGCTGCCGTTCGTCGTTGCGCCGGCCGGCGGGCATCTCGGCGACGTGGTCGTCGACCGGACCTTCCTCACGGCTGCGTCGATCGAGTTCGACGCCGCCCTGCTGTTGGCGGCCCCCGTCCCGGCACCGGACGCCGACCCGACCTTCGACGCCAAGGCGGGCCAATCGACCGACGGGAAACCGGTGGATCCACGGGTCGTGAAGGTGGTCGCCGAGATGTTCCGGCATTCCAAGGCGATCGGTTGCTCGCCGGACGCCCAACCTGTCCTTGCGGCTGCGGGTGTTCCCGCCGATGCCGCCGGCGTTGTGGTGGGCCAACCGGGCGAGTCCGTGGAACAGCTTGCACGGCTCCTGACCGAACACCGTGTCTGGGATCGGTTCGCAGCGGTGCCCGAGGAGGAACCTGCCGGGACGTGAGCCATCGGCGACCTGTGCGCGGGGCATCGGCGTCATCACCGTGGCGCGGGGAAGCGCGCAGGCCTACTGTGAGTCATGGAGATCACCCGCACTTCTCTCGACACGACCAGGGGATCCGCCGACTGGTTCACCGGGGATGTCTACCTGGATCCGGTCGCCGCTGCGCCGCCGCCGTCCCGCCTCACCGCCAACCTGGTCCACTTCATGCCGGGCGCGCGCACCAACTGGCACCTGCACGCGCTGAGCCAGACCGTCTACGTCACCGAGGGTGTCGGGCTGTGCCAGCGACGCGGGGGCCCGGTCGAGGTGATCAGGGCCGGCGACCGCGTGCTGTTCGAGGCCAACGAGGAGCATTGGCACGGCGCTGCCCCGAACCGCCTCATGGTCCACCTGGCCATCAACGAGTCCGACGAGCAGAACCCAGCCGTCCAGTGGCTTGAGCCGGTCACCAACGCGGACTACTCGGCCGCTCCACCGATCGACTGAAGCCGCGCCGCCGCTCCGCGAACGTCCGCGCGAACCACGGTTCAACCTGACCCGTCGCAGGGTCGACCCTCACGCCACCTCGGAGTGACGGACGGCGCGCCGGACGAGGTGGACTGCCACGGTCCAGGCGGCCACCGCGAGCAGGACGATGAGGTAGTCGGTCGGCTCGGGGAGCAGGTCGAGGCGGAACTGCCACCGCGCAAGGGGGATCACCGGTGCCAGGGAACCGAGGAGCGCCAACGAGATCGCCAACAAGGCGGTGCGGAGGCGTGGCTGGATCAGCACCGACAGGGTCAGCCCGGCGTACAGCAGGGTGTACGTGACGCCGAACTGGGCCACGCGGACATCATCGGTCCGGGACACCAGGGCCAGGTAGACCCCGAACGCGGCCACGCTCAGCAGGACGCCGGCCGGCACGACGAACCCGGCCAGGATGCTCAGGTAACTCCGGCTCGACACCGGGGCCGGCCGCGCCCACAGCGGCAGCAGGAGTGACGGGACGGTGATCGCCAGGATCGAGATCAGCGAGCCCTGCCCCGCCACATACGGGAAGCCCACCCCGAACAGGCGGACCATGCCGATGAGCAGGGCGGTGCAGACGACCAGTGACAGGTTGAGCTTCATCACGTCCAGCAGGCCGCGCACGATCGACTGGCCGCGGTGCAGCACGACCAGCAGCAGCCCCGGAGAACTGTCGGTCAGGACGATGTCGGCCACGCCGAGCGCGGCCTGCGCGCTCGCCGGCGGTGCCACCGAGAGCTGTGCCTGCTGCATCGCGGGCAGGTCGGTGAGCCCGTCGCCGACGACCGTCACCCGCTCGCCGCCGTCGCGGAGCTCTCCGACCACGTCGCCCATCTGTGCCGGTGTCAGGCCCCCGAACAGGCGGTACTCGCGCACCGCTGTCGCCCACTGGTCGCGTGGCAGCGCCTCGAGTTCGGCGCCCGACAGGCCACCGTTGGGCAGCAGGGCACGCTCGTCCTCCTCGGACAGTCCTGCCGCGCGCAGCGCCGCGAGCACCTCGACGGGTGCGTCCCTGGCGAAAACCTTGAGGTGGACGCCGGAGGCCTGGAAGGCGCGGACCACACCCATCGCGTCGGGGTGGAGGTGGCGTCGGGGTTCGATCACGCACAGGGGGACGAGCCCTTCGGGGAGGCGGGGGTGGCCGTGTGCGTCCACCAGCGTGGTGTCGATCGGGCCGCGGGCCAGGACCAGCGCCTCGTCGGACGCCCCCGATCGTCCGAGCAGGGTGGGCTCGGCCAGCACGTACAGGAACGGGTCGTCGGGGTCGTCGAAGGCCACGGCGAACCAGCCCAGTGTGGCGAGGTGGGACGCCTGGACGAGGATGGCGCGCTCCTCACCTTCGCAGGAGCGGGCGTACAGGTCGACCAGCGGGCCACGCTCCGTGGCGCTGAGGGCGATGTCGCCAAGGGTTCGCCTCAGTTCCGCGATGCTCGGCCAGGCGTCCGGATCGTCGGCCGCACCGTCGTGCCGCTCCGGTTCAGCCGGGGGGAGGGGCTCGACCCTCAGGTCGGTGCCCGAGAGCAGGTCCACCTCGGTGAAGCAGATCACCGTCGATTCGGCCAGCAGTTCCACCGAGCGGGCGCTGTGGACCACGGCACCGAGCCGGGCCAGGTCTGCCGTTCCGGTGGCGTAGGCCACCACGATCATCAAGTACAGGCCGGTGGGCAGCAGGGAGAAGATGACCGGGGCAGCGTCCACGAA
>CAKUSI010000208.1 GCA_934678955.1 uncultured Austwickia sp.
GTCATGATCCGGGTCGCGTGCTCCTGCACCGTGTGCCGCGTCCACGCCGAACTGCCTGCGGCGCACCGATCCAGCGCACGGCTTGCAACGGTCTGCACGGAGAGGTCGTCCAGCGATGCCGGCGCGCGGCGCACGGGCCGGCGCAACGTCTCCGGGGCGTAGCCGGCCTCTCGCAACTCTGTCGCCCACGCCTGTTCTTCGCTGAGCGTGGTGGGCTTCTTCGCGGGCCGCTCATACGCCCACGCTTTCGCCGCGAGCCGGGCCGAGACGACCGGCCCCACAGTCTCGCCCGGATGCGCCGCCACCCACTCCGCCTCGAAGCGTTCCAAGTGCTTGCGCACCTGCTCGCCGCGCTTGCTCATCACACCGTTGAACCGCTCGAGCTCGACCACCTCGCCCGATACCGGATCAAGGGTCAAACCGTGCCGATCCAGCACCTCCGCAAGTTCAGGATGTGCGGCGATCACGGCGGTACCGAGCGCGCGGATCACGCCCTGCTGCCGGAACAACGCCGCCGTGTCCAGCGCGCGCCACTTTCCGGCCGCCCATACGCGGGTGCCGATCTGAAAGTGGATATGCCGGTGCGGATCACCCGCCCGGCTGGTGCGCTGCGACACCGCCACGGTCTGCAACTGCTGGACGGGCACCACCTCCTGCTGGCCGCGCGGCCCGACACGGGTCACGGAGTGCTCGGCGAGCCACGCCTGAATCTCCGCCACCGCATCCTGCTGCGCCCGGTCGAGAACATCGGAGACCTCCGGGTGGAGCGCTGCCGCAATCGAGAGCGACTTCGGGGCATTCACCACCATCTCCGCGAACCGCGGCGACCCCTGTTTCCCGACACCCGGTAGACGGGGCGTGCCCATCGACTCGCCCGTGACCGGGTTCACCCAATCCACCCACGCCGCATACGCCTCCGGGTCAAGCCCGAGCACAGCGGTCACGTTCCCGGCGCTATCGAGGGCGGTGAACGCCGCCACAGCCGCATCCGCGCCGAGGTAATAGTCATCGGCACGGGAACGATCGGCCTCGACATAACGGCGCGCATCGGCTCCGGTTCCCCGGAACAGGATCACGCCGCCATGCATGAGGATCACCACCTGATGTTTCTATTACAGAAACTAATGTACCTACCACGGTAGCATACGTTCATTCAGAAGAATAGAGGGTTGGGACGGAGGGCAGAGACCTCTCATCTGTATGGAGCACCGCGCTTCAGGGGGTGGATGGTCGGCGCGTTGGTTAGAGGCGTGTTGCGCGAAGCAGTGCGTTGATCGCCATGTCGGAGCCTCTGGTCTGCACCTCGGGGAGTTCCGTGATCGAGGCTCCACCGATGATGCAGGCCTTCCAGTCGGCGGTAGTGGCCGTGACTTCCGCATCTGCCGGGCCCGGCGCAGGCGACTTCTCGATGGCGGTTCCTTCACGCGTCACGCGGGCAGTGTAGGAGTCGGGTTCCGTCTCTGCCAGACGGGAATCGATGAGGTGCAGGTTGACATGCACTGGCGCTGGCAGGTCGGCGTTTCCGCGAGCATGGGCGCGCATCGCGAGAACGAGGGTATCGGGGCTCATATCGGCGCCCCAGGGAAGCATGGGCGACTCTACTGCCCACACCGAAAGCGCTGCATTGACCGCTTCCAGCCGTGCGCCCCAGGGGGTGAGTTCGTAGACGTCGACTCGGGCCGGGGCGGGTAGTGTTCGGCGCATTACGATTCCCCGGGATTCGAGGTCTTGGAGGCGGCGGGATAGCGTAGCGGGGCCGATCCCGACAATATCTCGCTGCAGGTCGGCGAACCGTTTGGGGCCGAGCAGGAGTTCGCGCACCACGATCAGTGCCCACCTCTCGCCGATGAGGTCGAGCGCGTGGGCTGCGGCACACCCGTCATTGTAGGAGCTATAGGAGCGGCGCACGCTCATGACTTCATCTCCGTCCGTCTTCAGTATCGACATTCACCTAAGGCTTCTTATAACATAGCTCACACTACTATTTTGGTAGCCGATGATGGGATACCGTCGCAAGTGTCACAGGCAGGAGTGAGTACCAATGGTCGAACCGATTCCACTTGATCACACGTTCACCGCACCGATTGGTGTCGAGGTGAAGGGCGAAACTTGGTCATGCGTCGAGATGCCCGGCTCGGCCGAGTGCTTCGGTACGAAACGTGCCGTTCGCGTCGATGCGGCTGTCGATGACCTCCCGCTCGAGAACGTCGGGCTGATGGTGACCGGTCGAGGCGGACACATGCTCTCCATCAGTGCCAAGCTCCGCAAGCAGCTCGGCAAAGAGATCGGCGATACCGTGTCTGTCCATCTGAGGCGTCGATTGAGCTAGGGGTGGGATCATGACGCTTTCCGCATCCGACTATTGGGATCTGATCCACGCAGAGCGCGCGCGGATCGTGAGTATGCTGGACGGTTTGGACATACAGCAATGGCGTTCCAGATCGCTCTGCACCGAGTGGACGGTGGAGCACGTCACCGCGCATCTCACCGCGGCCGCGAATACCGGCACCTGGGCATGGCTGCGTAGCATCACGCTCGCGGGTTTCAATGCGGAGAAGCACAATGCCCGACGGTTGGCCCAGCACCTTGGCAGCACTCCCCAGGAGACCGGTGAGACGTTCCGCGACTCGGTGATGCTCACCATCGCGCCGACGAAAGACTACGCGGCGTGGCTCGGAGAAGTGATCGTCCACGGCCAGGACATCGCCCGACCGCTCGGCACCGAGCTCACTCCCGACCCGGATGCCGTTCGCGAGGTCGCAGCCTTCTTCGCGGCCAAGGACTTCGCCGTCAACAGTCGCAAGACGATCAACGGTCTGACATTGGAAGCCACCGACACTGCTTTCACGACAGGGAGCGGGCCGTTGGTGCGCGGCCCCATCCTGAGCCTGGTCATGGCGATGGCGGGGCGCGGTGATGCCTGCGCAGAACTCGACGGCGACGGAGTCGCCGAACTCTGCCGCAGGATCGATTGAGCCAAGAGAGTAGTGTGACGGCGTCCGAAGGTCGCGTCGTCTCACACGGTGCAGTGGTGCCGTCGCGGCTTGACGTTCGACTTAATCGTTCGCCCGCGGCTTCTCCTTCCGTCGGTGCTCGCCGACGGTCTGTGAGGCTTCGCCCGAGGCGGCGCGCTCGGGCAGGTTCTCGCCGCGCGGCTGGATGCGGCCGGGGTCGAGGGTGCGCTGCACGTCTTCGGCGGTGACGGTCTCGATCGGCCCGGTGGTCGCGTCGACGTACCAATCGGTGAGGGCGGGATCGGTGCTGTCGAACCCGGCGCCGGCGCCCTCGTCCGCGGGCACCTCGCTGGCGCCGAACACAAAGTCGTCGCCGTACTCGTCGATCCCTCGGCGCACGCCCTGCGCGATCGCGGCGCGGGCGTATTTGCGGCGGATGATGTAGGGGTCGGTGCGGAGGTCTTTCGCCCAGGAGTACATGACGCCGATCACGATGAACGCGAACGGCAGTGCGGAGACGACCATGAGCGACTGCAGGCCCGACAGCGCGGTCTTGCCTCCGGCGAGCAGCAGTGCGACCGCGATGAGCCCGAGCAGCAGCCCCCACAGGATCGTCACCCACTTCGACGGCTCTGGGCGTCCGCCTTGCGACATGGACGCCATCACGATCGACGCGGAGTCGGCCGCGGTGACGAAGAAGATCACGACGGCGACCATCGCGACGATCGAGGTGATCAGGCCGAGCGGGAGGCGCTGCAGCATCTGGAACAGCACTTCCTCGCTCGTGCCGCCCGCCTGCAGGTCTTCGCCGCGCATGGTCATCCAGATCGCGGTGCTGCCGTAGACGGCGAACCAGGCGATCACGATCGCCGACGGGACGAGCACGACGGTGGTGACAAACTCCCTGAGGGTGCGCCCGCGCGAGATCTTTGCGATGAACATACCCACGAACGGGGTCCAGGAGACCCACCACGCCCAGTAGTAGGTGGTCCAGGAGCCGAGGAACGCGACCGCGTCATCGCCGTCGTTCGCATTCAGGGTGAGCATCGCGCCGAGCTGCTGCACGAACTCCACCACCGAGGTCGGCAGGAAGTTCAGGATGAAGACCGTGGGCCCGGCGATGAGCACGAACAGGCCGAGAAGACCGGTGAGGATCATGTTCGTATTCGACAGCAGTCGGATCCCGCGCTTCACCCCCGACACCGCGGAAGCGATGAAGAGCGCGGTGAGCACCGAGATGGAACCGATGAGAAACAGGTTCCCGGTGACGCCGAGCCCGCTGACGAGGATGAAACCGCTCTGGATCTGCAGCGCGCCGATGCCGAGCGACACCGCCGTGCCGAAGAGCGTCACGATGATCGCGAAGAAGTCGATGAAGCGGCCCAGCACTCGGTGGGAGGAGCCGGGGAACACCGGCTCGAAGAGCGCGGAGATGAGCGGAGCCCGCCCGCGGCGGTAGGCGCTGTAGGCGATCGCACCGCCGACGAGCGCGTAGAACGCCCAGGCGATCGGCCCCCAGTGCAGGATCGTCTGCGCCATCGCAGGCAGGATCGCCTCGGTGGTGCCGCCCTCAACGCTCTGACTCGGCGCCGGCGTCTGGAAGTAGGTGAGCGGCTCGAGCGGGCCGTAGAAGAGCAGGCCGATGCCGAGGCCGGCGGCGAACAGCATCGAGATCCAGGAACCGGTCGAGAACTCCGGCTTCTCGTCGTCGGCGCCGAGCCGGATGCCGCCGGTGCGGCCGTAGCCCATGGCGAGCATGAAGATCGCGATCCCGATCGCGAGCGCCCCGAACAGCCACCCGAAGTTCGTCGTCACCCAGCCGAGCGACACCGAGCCCGCTTCGGCGAGACTGTCGGGCGCGATGAACGCCCACGCGATCACCCCGACGGTCACCGCGACGGCGCCGGCGAGCACGACCCGGTTCGTCGGAAACGTCACTCCGGTCTGCTCGACGCCGATGCCGGGGATGAGCCCCGGATGCGGGGTGACGGGCGCCTCTGCGGCGAGCTTGATCGCCCGCTTCAATCGGCTCTCTGCCGCCACTGCATCACCCTTCGCGGAGGACGATCGCTGAGTCGAATCAGCAGGGTTCGGAGCATTGGGAAGGCGTTCGTTCGGCATGGGGGATTCCCTATTCCGAGGGCCGGGCAGCCGCTCTTGTGGAGTGGACAAAACCCTTTCCACGTTAGTCACACTCGATCCCGAAGCGCCGAGCCGAAGGCCCCAGGTTCAGCCAGCCAACGACCTCGAACGCTAGCTGAACAGGGAAAAGAGTCGTTACCAAGATGTGATGATCAGGGGTGCCTGGAACGCGACTGCATGGCCGGATCAGGTGAGGGATTGCTGGAGTGCTGCCGCGTTCAGCTGCACGGTGGCCAGCAGCACGGGGTCGTCCTGCCCGGGCCAGGTGCCGACGAGGATGCCCGCGCGTTCGGGCGCGGCGGCGTCGAGGCTGGGGCGGCGGACGACCTCGATGATGCCGATGCCGGTTTCGACGCGGCTGGTGACCCCGGTGACTCGGCCATGGTCTGCGTAGGTGTCGACGCTGTCGAGATCGATGCCGGAGCCGCGAGCGCGGGTGTCGTTCTCGAGCATGGTGATCTCTTCGCCGGAGTCGAGCAGGCGAGTCGCTTCCCCGCGTCCGAAGAGGATGGTTTCGACGAGGGCGCGGATGTAGGTCGGATCGAGCGCGGCGTCAGAGACCCAGCGCTCGCCGAGGACACCGTGCTGCAGTGTGCCGATGAGGGTCTCCGGCGCCCCTGGGGGTGGCGTGCCGCGGTAAGTGAGCGGTATCTGGTAGACGGTGTCGTCGCCTGCGGTCACGAGGATCGTCTCGATGCCGACCTCCCCATCTGGGTCATCGAAGCGAAACGCACCGACCTGCCGTAGTGCTGTGGCATCACCGTGGAACCACGGCTGGGTGGGGAGCCACGGGGCGAGCAGTTCCAGCTTGGTCGGGTGGAGCGTAGTCTGGTGCAGAAGCGCCAAGAAATCGGGCCTTTCTCATAGGAACAGTTGGGGAGCGGTGCTGGTCAAGAGACCGGAAAGGATCCGCGCGCGAAGACCGGCACGGCGGCCCCGGTCGCACAGAGGGAACCGCGGAGCGTGTGGATCATGAGCCGGGCACTTCCGCCCAGGCGCAGCCTCGGTCGTCGCCGTGCTGCACGCCGGTCAGCACCCATCCGGGGAACGGTTCGCCGTAGACGGGCCAACCCTCGATCTCGAACACCGTGGAGCGCCCGTCGAATGCGATGGGCTCCGTCCCTGCCGCGTCGGGCACCGGATACAGCGCTCCCTCGTTCTCGTAGGCGTCCAGGTGCGTGGTCATCGGGCACAGCCCGCCGAATCCGCCGATCGGCGCCGTCTGCACCGGCCACCACTCGCCGGCGTTCCGCGCCTCGACTGCAGCGACAGTGCGGGTGCGTTCATCACTGCCGGGATCGGAGCACGGGATCGACTGATCGGCGACGCTGCGGCGCGTTTCGTGGATCTCCACACCACCCTCGACCGCGGCAACGGAGTGGGTGACGGTGCCGCAGCGGGCCATCCGCGCCACCGGCAACGTCACCTGCACGGGCCCCTCATCCGTTGCGACCCAGAGATACCATTGCTCGTCGATCGCGTTCCCGTCGAGCCGCGTGATCTGCACCGCCGCATCCATCCGGTCGTCATCGGTGAGTTCCGCCAAGACGACCTCGCCAAGCTCATAGCTCA
>CAKUSI010000209.1 GCA_934678955.1 uncultured Austwickia sp.
TCGGTCACGAGGACGACCTCCGGGGCGAGCATGTCCAGCACGCCGGAGACGTCGCCCGTGCGCAGCGCCTCCACGAACGCCCGCCCGATGCGCCGCTGCACCTCGGCTCCCGACTCGTAGCGCGGCGCGCCCCGCAGGTGCCGCCTGGCCCGGGCGACCAGCTGACGCACCGCCTCGGGCGTGCGGTTCAGCGACGCGGCCACCTCCGACGCCGGCACGTCGAACACCTCCCGCAACACGAACGCCACCCGCTCCAGCGGCGAGAGCTGCTCCAACAGCACCAGCAGCGCGAACGTGACCTCGTCGGCGACGGTGGCGGCCTCGTCCGGCCGAGGCGCGGTGTCGACGGGCTCTGGCAGCCACGGCCCGACGTACGACTCCCGGCGGCGATGGCGCGACCGCAGCGCGTTGAGCGCGCGGTGCGTGACAAGACGTACGAGGTATGCCTCCTCGTCACGCACCTGCGCGCGGTCGACCCGCTCCCACGCGATCCACGCGTCCTGCAGCACGTCCTCGGCGTCCGCGGCGGAGCCGACGACGCCGTACGCGACCCCGAACAGCCTCGCCCGCAGGCGCACGAAGGAATCGCTCATGCGCTCGCTGGCTGCTCGCGACGCGAGCCATCCCGATCGGGGATCTGGCACCGGTCCGAGAAGCCTTGGGCCGTCAGGCCGAGCGCGCTGTTGAAGCGGGAGCGCTGGTTCTCCAGGGCGACCATCATGGTCAGCTCGACCAGAGCCGGCTCGCCCAGGCGGTGGAGGAGGTCGGCGACCATCTCGTCGGTGACCTCCGCGGCGACGTCCCCCGTCATGGCCTCGGCGTAGGCCAGCACCGCGCGCTCGGTGTCGTCGAACAGCCCCGAGGCGATCACGTCCGGCTCGCGCCAGCGCGGCACGGCTTCCAGCGTGGCGCGGGGCGTGCCCTGGGCCTGGAAGGCCCAGAAGCCGTAGTCCAGGCACCACGCGCACCCGATGCGCTGCGCGGCGGCCATCACAGCGAGCGCCTTGAGGTGGGGGTCGAGCGCCTTCCAGCGCGCGACGCCGTGCTCGAACATCGCGTAGGAGAGGGCGACGGGGCGGTTGTGCAGCGCGGCCTCGGCCGGCTGGAGGGACGTGCCGTAGGTGCGACGGGCATACCAGCGAGCGGCGCGCGTGAACCAGGTCGACGGCGCGTTCAGCGAGATGCGGGCCATGGTGTGTCCTTTGGAGGTAGGTGGCGCTGGGATAGTTGGCGCTGGAGTGGTTGCCACGCGGTTTCGTGGTCACCCTGAGGACACCGCCCGCCCGCAGAATGTGACACTCGTCGTGTGTTGATCGCGCAGGTGTTGATCGCGCAGCCGTTGATCGCCGACTGTTGATCGCACAGCGGGGAACTGACTCTCGACGCCATCTCGCCGACAGGAAGAGGTGTGACCGATGACCGTTCGACGTCTCGCCAGCGTGCACTCGGGCGACGGGTTCCACTGGGTGGGTGACGGCTTCTACGTGACCCAGCTGCTGCCCGGCAGCCCGCAGCTCCAGGCGGCGGCGGACCCGTTCCTGCTGATGGACTACCACCCGGTCCATGAGTACACGCCCACCGACCGTCAGCGCGGGGTCGGTCCGCACCCTCATCGTGGCTTCGAGACGGTCACCCTTGCCTTCGAAGGGGCCGTGCAGCACCACGATTCGACCGGCGGGGGCGGCATCATCCACCCCGGCGACGCGCAGTGGATGACCGCGGCCCGCGGCATTCTGCACAAGGAGTACCACGAGCGCGAGTGGGCGGCGAAGGGCGGCCGGTTCCACATGATGCAGCTCTGGGTCAACCTGCCGAGCAAGGACAAGATGAGCGAGCCCGGCTACCAGGCCCTCACCGCCGAGTCGATGGGCAGGGCCGAGCTCCCCGGCGGCGGGACGGTCATCCTGTATGCCGGCGAGCTGGACGGCGTCGTCGGCCCGGCCCGCACCCATACTCCTATCGAGCTGTGGGACGTCCGGCTGGGCGCGGGCGAGCAGGCCGAACTGGCCGTGCCGGATGGGCACACGGTGATGGTGTTCGTCCTTGACGGCGAGGTCGTGACGGAGGGCGGAAGCATCGGGTTCGAGCAGCTGGGCCTCTTCGAGCGGGCGGGAGATGTCCTGCGATTGACGGCGCCCGAGAGCGGCGCCCGCGTGATCGTCCTCGGCGGCGAGCCGATCGGCGAGCCGGTGATCTTCTACGGCCCGTTCGCGATGAACACCAAGCAGGAGATCGTCCAGGCGATCAACGACTTCAACGCCGGTACGTTCGGAACGCTCGTATGAGCGCCGCCGAGAGGAGCACCCCTGGTATGAGCACCCGTGACATGAGCACCTGTGACATGAGCATCTCTGACATGAGGATCTCTGACATGAGCACCGTGACATGAGTACCTCCGACACCTCAGCGGCCCGCGTGCCCGTCATCGGCGTGCTGGTCGGGAGCACCCGCCCGACCCGGATCGGTCGCCAGCTCGCCGACCAGATCGCCGAACTGGCGCGGCTGCGCTCGGAGGCCGACATCGCGCTCGTCGACCTGGCCGAGGTGCAGCTGCCCTTCCTCGACGAGCCGAAGATGCCCTCGCGCGGCGACTACGTCCATGAGCACACCCGCGCGTGGAAGCGCACCATCGACGGCCTCGACGCGGTCATCGTGGTCTCGCCGCAGTACAACGGCGGCTACCCCGCGCCTCTGAAGAACGCGATCGACAGCCTGTATGCCGAGTGGCGCGACAAGCCGATCCTGCTGGTCACGTATGGCTACCACGGCGGGACGGGCGCCGCCGAGCAGCTGACCACCGTCTTCGGGGTCGTCAGGGCCAACCTGCTCGAGCCGGCCGTGGCGATCACCGCGACCGACGCGGACCGCGACGCGTCCGGGCACCTGTCCAACCCCTGTGACCTCGTCGAGCGCCACCGGGCCCCGCTCGAGGTCGGCTTTGCCGCCATCCACGCAGCCCTCGGTTGCTGACCGTTCACGCCGAATCGACGCCAGGTCGATGCCAGAGCAAGGAGACACCCGATGGCCGACGTTCACGTCACGCACAACGAGGCCCTAAACCGTTACGAGGCCCGCATCGGCGACGAACTGGCCGGATTCGCGGAGTACCAACTCACGGATCAGCTCGTCGTGTTCACGCACACCGAAGTCGACCCGGCCTTCGAGGGCAAGGGCGTCGGCGGCGCTCTCGCCCGGTTCGCCCTCGACGACGTGCGTGCCCAGGGGAGCCGCAAGGTCCTCCCGCTCTGCCCGTTCATCAAGGCGTGGATCGGCAAGCACCCCGACTACGTGCCGCTCGTCTACGGGGCCCCCAGTTCCACCGCGACCGACTGACGCGCGTCCCCGCTGACTGGCGCCCACACCGACCAGCGCTCTCCGACACGCGTGTAAAGTACGTGTATGGCACGGACGCGCACCAACATCGAGATCGAGAACGACTACGTCGACGTGATCATCGAGCGGTTCGGCGTGCGGACGAAGACCGAGGCCGTCGACCTCGCCTTGCGTCACCTGGCCGGCGATCCGATGTCGCGCGAGCAGGCGCTAGCGATGCGCGGCGCGCATGCCATCGAAGCGCTGCCGGACGACACTCGGCCTGCTGACGTCGCATGATCTTGGTCGATAGCTCGGCGTGGGTGGAGTACGACCGCGCCACGGGCAGTGACGTCGACCTCGAGCTGACCCGCCTCATCGCCGAAGGCGTCCCGATCGCCGTGACGGAGCCGATCATCATGGAGGTCTGCGCCGGCGCGCGGTCGGACTCTCGCGAGCGCGACCTGCGGCGCCTCCTGGCTCGTTTCCATCTCGCCCGGTTCGACGCGGCCGCCGATTTCAATGCGGCAGTGACGATTTACCGCAGATGCCAGCACGTCGGCGTCACGCCACGCGGCCTCATCGACTGCATGATCGCTGCCGTCGCGCTGCGTCAGCGCCACGAGGTCCTTGCTCAGGACCGCGACTTCGCGCAGGTCGCGCAGGTCGTGGAGCTTCGGCTCCACCCGGCTTCGCTGGTGTGATGCGAAAGCCGTCGCGCGCACGGCGTCGCCACTGACGTTGTCGGGCAGATACTGCTCGCATGTCCGCCCCTGATCGTTCCGGCCGGCACTCGTTCCTCGCGCGGCTGCACAGTGAGGCCGGCAGGGCCGGCTTGCTCGTCGTCGTCGCGGTGCTCGCCCTCGCGTGGGCCAACTCGCCCTGGTCACAGGCGTACGTGGACCTGTGGCACCAACCCGTCGCAGCCCGACTCGGTCCGTTCGGGCTGGACACGGACCTGCACCACATCGTCAACGACGGGCTCATGGTCGCGTTCTTCTTCCTCATCGGCCTGGAGGTGCGCGCGGAGCTGGCGGTCGGTTCGCTCAGGGACCGGCGCCGCGCAACCGTACCGCTCGTCGCCGGCGTAACCGGCGTCCTGGTGCCCGCGCTGATCTACCTGCTCGTCGTCGGCCCCGGCGAAGCCGCGCGCGGCTGGGGTGCGGTCGTGGGCACCGACACCGCGTTCCTCCTGGGCGCCCTCGCGATCGTGGGACCCGCGATGTCGAGCCAACTGCGCGTGTTCCTGCTGACGCTCACCGTGGTGGACGACTTCCTCGCGGTGGCGATCATCGGCGTGGTCTACAGCGAGAATCTCCGGATTGCGCCCCTTCTCGTCGCGGCCGGCTGCCTCGTCGCGCTCGTGTTGCTCGGCCGGGCGCGGGTCTGGCGCAGCGGCCCGTACGTCGTGGTGGTCGTGATCCTCTGGTACGCCACCTTCGTCTCGGGGATTCACCCGTCGCTCGCGGGGATGTTCGCCGGGCTGTTGATCCCCGCCTACGCGACCGAGCGCAGCCGCGTCGAGGACGCGCGCGCTCTGTTCCGTGACTACTGGCAGTCGCCGCAGGCTCCCGTGGAGCGAGCGGTCCGGACGGGGCTGGCCCGCTCGATCTCCGTCAACGCGCGGCTGCAGCTCTCGTTGCACGGCGCGACGGCCCTCGTGATCGTGCCGGTTTTCGCGCTGGCCAACGCCGGTGTCGACCTGCGCGGTGGGATGCTGGGCGACGCCCTGACCTCGCGGGTCACGTGGGGGGTCGTGCTCGGACTCGTCCTCGGCAAGCTGCTCGGCATCTCGCTCGGGACCTGGGCCGCGATCAGGATGGGCCTCGGTTCCCTCCCCGACGGCGTGGGCCGGGGGTCCGTGCTCGGCGGGTCGGCCTTGTCCGGGATCGGTTTCACGGTGTCGCTGCTGATCATCGCGCTGGCGTTCGACTCGCCGACCCTGGCAGGGCAAGCCACGGTCGGAGTCCTGCTCGCCATGGTCTTCGCCGGCGGGCTCGGCGCTCTCATCTTTCGGATCGCCGCGCGTCGCTGGGGCGAGACGAGCGCGGACCTGCCGGTGATCCTCACGCCGCCCGTCGACGTGGAACGCGACCACGTCAGGGGCCGGGTCGACGCTCCGTTGACCCTGGTGGAGTACCTCGATTTCGAGTGCCCCTTCTGCGCCAAGGCCACCGGCATGTCGCGCGACCTGCGGGAGCGGTTCGGCGACGAGTTGCTGTACGTCGTGCGTCACCTCACGCTCCAGGACGTTCACCCGCGCGCGGTCGACGCGGGGCTGGCGGCGGAGGCGGCGGCCCGGCAGGGCAGGTTCTGGGAGATGCACGATCTGCTGTTCGCCCACCAGGACGCGTTGGAGCCGGACGACCTGCTGCGGTATTCGCAGGAGCTGGGGCTGGATCCGGAACAGTTCGACGAGGACGTGACAAGCCTGGAAGCGCGCGAACGGATGAGCCGGGACGAAGCGAGCGCTTTCGAGAGCGGCGCCCGGGGCACGCCGACGTTCTTCGTCAACGGGGTCCGCCATCGGGGCCCGCACGACGCCCGGACCCTCGCGGCGGCGCTGGAACGGAGTCGTATGGAATCGGGCGGCCGCACGGGATGGGGCGCTGACGGTTGATCCGCCGAGCCCGGACCTTCGCCTTGTCGTAGCAGCGCGAGGCGGGCCCGAGACCTCGTCCCGAGATTGGCGGCCACGCGGCAGGCGTCTCCCTGTCCGCCGCCATGCCGTCCCAGCGTGTCGCCGAGCCGAGTGGGTCTGCGGGCACAGTCCCGCCAGCCGCCGCACATGGGTCTGCGGGCACAGTCCCGCCAGCCGCCGCACGTGGGGCTTCCCGGCTCGCGCCCCCACGCGCTACCCCATAGGGTCCGCAGCGGCACAGACTGCCGCTCAGGCCGCGCGGGGGTGGTTGCCGATCGGGGTGCCGTCGCGGCGGCGCCACACGACCTGGCCCTCGATGAGTTCGCCGAGGTGTCCGTGGCGGTGCACGGTCGTATGGTGCTGGCGGCATAACAACGTCATGTTGTCCACGTCGGTGGCTCCGCCGTCGGCCCAGTGCCGCAGGTGGTGGGCGTCGCTCCAACCGGGCGGCATCGAACATCCCGGGTAGCTACAGCCCTGGTCCCGCAACGCCAGGGCGGTCAGGATCCCCGGGGTGGCCAACCGGCGGGAGCGACCCAGCTCGAGCAGCTCGCCGGCGCCGCCGAGGACGGCGGGGATGATCTGGGCGTCGCAGGCCAGCAGGCGCACCTCCGTAGCGGTCAGCACCTGCCCGAACGCGGTCCGCCCCACCCGCCGCGGCCGCGGCCCTGCCTCCTTCGACGCTGACTTGCTCGGGACCGC